>CAZHRO010000025.1:0-8634 GCA_964535045.1 uncultured Dehalococcoidales bacterium
GGGACCGAAAAACGTATTCCCCACCTCGGTCTGCCGGGTAACCCGGTTAGCTCCATGATCACCTTTGAGCTGTTTGCCCGTCCCGCTCTCCTCAAGATGATGGGCAGGGAGAACCTGACCAGACCCCTTCTTGAGGCGGTGATTGAGGATTCCGTGGTTAATACTGACGGACGGCGTATTTTTGCCCGGGTGGTGCTGGAGAGGCGTGGTGAGCAGTATCTGGCGCGCTTGACCGGTCCGCAGGGCTCAGGGATTCTAACCTCTATGGCCTTAGCCAATGGCTTGGCAATTATCCCTGAGGATAGGGAGAGGGTGACGGCTGGGGAGAGGGTTCAGGTGATGATGTTGGATTGGCGAGGCTTGAGTTAGTACTGAGTGTGCACTGGAGGGGATGAGACTTGATCTCTAAGGCTTCGGAATTTGTTTTTAAACCACCGTCAGTGGTATCCCGGGCGCGGCGTGTTCTTATCAAGCCCTGCGCCAGCTATCCCGTGCCCTATCCGGCGACTACCAGTCGGGATATGCTGGCGGTGATAATCGAGGGCATCAGGCGGGTTAGTGATGCTGATATCCTCCTGCTTGAAGGCACCCCCAGTGGGGAGCCAGTTAAACCGATTTATCAGGCTCTCGGTTATGACTTTCCGCGAGTGCTCACCCTGGATGTCAAGGACAGTATCTGGGTGGAGGTAGACAACCCTTTACCCAAGCCCTTAGCAGTACCAACCTTCTGGATACCAAATGTTATCCTGTCTAGTGACTACTTGATAACGGTATCCCCTCTGAAGCTGTCTAGGGGTAGGGGGCGCCTCAGCCTGATGAACCTGCTTACCCTGCTGCCCATCAGCAAATACGGAACCGGGTGGCGGGAGCTACAGGCTCTGGATATCGAGAAGGTGATTGCTGACCTCTATTTTACCCTGCCCTTTGACCTCGGGATTATTGAGGCAAGACAACAGTTTATTACTCAGGACGACCCGACCCGGGGCGAGGCTTTGGATTACGGTAAGGTGTTTATTGGTGAGCCTTATGAGGTAGATTCCGAGGCTTCTGAACTGCTGGGGCTTAAGACAGAGTATGTCGACCTGATTCAGGCAGCTAAAGTGCTCTTTGAGGCTTAAAGAGCTCTAATATAACCAGAGGGAAGTAGCTTTGTGATTGAAGAGAATGCGGGTGCTAAACAGGGCGGACCATACTGGTTCATAGATTTGGATTGGTATCGGCGGAGCAATCGTTCGTTAGCTACTCTGGTGCAGGGGTGCCTGTGTCCCAAGTGTCGTGAGCGGCTAAAGGCCGGCAGTCTTTCGGAGGCAGACCTGGTGGCTAATATTAGAGACTGCTGCTCCCGGATTTCTGGTTTTATCACTGGGGAACTAACTATTTTAGAGAGTATCTTTCGTCTTTTCCTGGCTAATGGTAATGAACCCCTTAATCTGACTGAGCTGAGCCGGCAGCTGAGCGAGTGGCTTGGGGGGGATACCTGCCGTACCTCACCCGGGGTCCTGTCCCGCCTGCTTAGGGATGAGCGGTATTACGGGATAAGGCAGGTTCAACCTAAAACCTGATATTGAAGCCTGGGTGAGTCCCGGTATATTCTGACCATCTGGTGGCCACCTTGGTTACCCTGGCAGTTAGTGGTCCCCGCTTGAGATAGCTGATTAGTGTTTCCAGTTTGTCCTTTTCCCCTTCAGCCTGAACCTCCACGGCTTCTTCCCTAGGTAGATTCCGGACATAGCCAGCTAGCCCTAGCTTTCTTGCCTGTTGCTCGGCAAAGGCCCGGAAGAAGACACCCTGAACGCGGCCGTATATGATTACCTGAACCGAAGCCAGATTACTCATCAACCCTCCATCTATCCGGGAGTCACTCTTAGTAGGGGGAGGTTATCTTTGTCCAGTCGATATATGCCCTGCTTGTGTGCTGATTCCAGGGCTTCCGCGTATTCAGCCTCCGTTATCCGGCGGGCTAGTTGTGGTATGCTGGCGGCCTGATAGCAGGGGTGATACTGGGCCATGATATTGAGGTAGGTATCAGTTGAAACCTCCCGGGCGAGGAAGCTTACGATTTCTCCAGTTCCGGCTAGCCCGTTGGGCAGTACCAGATGGCGGACCAGAAGACCGCGCTGGGCTACCCCGGAATCATCTACTTGAAGGTTACCCACCTGGCGGTGCATCTCCTTAACGGCGGCTCTGTTTGCTTTGGGGTAGTCCCTAATCCCGGAGAGTTGCTCGCCAACCTTGTCATCAGAGTACTTCATATCCGGCATATAGATGTCGATAATTCCGTCCAGCAACCCAAGCATTTCTAAAGAATCATAGCCGCCGGTGTTATATACCAGAGGCAGTTTAAGCCCCCGGCCGGCAGCAATCTCCAGCGCCTCCAGGATGTAGGGTGCGACGTGGGTGGGGCTTACCAGGTTGATGTTGTGGCATCCCCTTCTCTGAAGAGAGAGCATCATCTCAGCCAGCTCTTCTTGGCTGACCACGGCGCCTTCGCCCCGCTGGCTTATGGTGTAGTTCTGACAGTAAAGGCAGCCTAGGTTACAGTAGGTAAAGAAGATGGTCCCTGAGCCATGCCTGCCGACAAGAGGGTGCTCCTCGCCGAAGTGGGGGCCGTAGCTTGAAACTGCTGCCTGGCGCGTAAGGTGGCATTTTCCGCTCTCACCAGCCAGGCGATTGACACCACAGCGACGGGGGCACAGGTGGCATGCCTCCAGTATTCTCCTGGCTTTTTCTACCCTGGCTTTAAGCTCTCCGGTACGGTGAAGCTGTTCGTAAGCGGCTATCTCCCTACTCCTCCGTCTCTGGTTCCTTTTTCCCCCTTTTAATGACTTCTACCGTGGGTGGCGGGGATAATATAGTATCAGCTAATATCTTCTTGGTCGACTTTTTGTGTTTCTTAGGTTCTCTGTGCCGGTAGTCTCGTCTGCCCATGCTAGCACCTCTGTTTGCGTACTGGTCTAACAGTAGTTTTAATAAAGTTTAGCAAAGGGATATCTCAGTGTAAAGTTGGCTTTCGGAGTGCTTCAGGGCGCTGTGAACTCAGCTGAGAAAATGCTCTAGGGCGGAGTGAGCGGCTCTGGTCTCGGCCTGTTTTTTACTCTTACCCGACCCTCGTCCCAAGGCAGTATTACCAGCTCGCACCTCGACGATGAAGCGCCGATCATGGTCGGGACCGCTTGCCTTAACTAAACAATAGACGGGCGGTGGCTGTCCTCTAGCCTGAAGGAGTTCTTGAAGCTGTGATTTATAGTTGACGACACCTCCCTGGCTGATAACTCTCTCTATTTCTTGTTTGAATAGCTTAAGAATGACGTCCCTGACGGCAGCTAGGTTCTGGTCAAGGAAGATAGCCGCAATCACGGCTTCGAGGGCACTGGCTAGGTTGGCGGACTTGTCGCGCCCGCCACTTGCTTCTTCCCCCTTCCCCAGATAGAGGTAGTCGCCAAGCCTAATGGTTCTGGCCAGCCGGGCCAGGGTGTCCCGACTGACCAGGGCGGCACGGAGCCTGCTCATCTCACCTTCACTGGCTTCAGGTAGCTCCTGATACAGCTTCTCGGCGATTACCAGACCTAAAACGGCATCTCCGAGGAATTCTAGCCTTTCGTTGGAGGCTGGAATTTGTTCGGGGTTCTCATTAACGTAGGAACTGTGGGTTAGAGCCTGCCTCAGCCACAACGGGTTGTTAAAGGAGGCCCCCAGGCTTTCTTGAAGAGCCGCTAAACTGGCCAAGTGTAGGTTCCTTTCTGGCTAAAAGCCCGGTTTATTTAGCCTGCATAGCCACTTCTGTTATGGCAGCCCGTGGCTGGATGCAGGTTAGCCATCCCCCCCTTTTTTCCTGGCTCTCTTTCCGGCTTTTGTTTCCCTTCCGACGCCACTCTCCAGATTTTTCAGTTTGAGGGAGTCGATGACTAGCTGTTCAACGTAATCTTCAAGCTGGCTCACTAGCGACTTTAGCTCCTCAACAGTTGCCGGGTCGCTCTGTCTGATTTCCAGCAGACGCAGTCTAACCTGGGCGAACAGGTTGTCTATCTGGTCGTAAGAATCTGTCATGCTTTCCTATTTTACCATGTTAGGGGCGTTCCAGCTAGGCACTTGTCTGGACAGTGGTTTGCCAGACCAACATTCTCCATCAAAAGAGGAAGCCCTGGCAAGTATGAAATATGCGTATGTAATACCTAGGGGCGCAATTACACCTATCAAACTAAAGTATGATTTGTGGCTGCCTCAGGATACCCGAATGGGTGATTGAATATGGAGCAAATGTGAGTTATAAGTATTATTACCTACTTTTTAATAGTTCTAGATAAGAAAAGATAGGATAGAAGGCGTAGATTAAACATGAGTAGACGTGTTCGTATCGCCGTAATAATTATCGCTATAGCAGCTGCTGGTTGTATCGCCTACGGTGTTTGGATAAGTAACCATCTATCCTAATAATAGGGAACGGTGTTTAAAATGAGAGCAAGAACCAAAGAACCTGAAGTGCTAGAAACCAGGTGCCTGGTCAGGCCGCCGCAGGTCTGCCCCAAGCCTTATTGTGAAGGAACTTCTTTTCTGCGACACGAAGACGGCTGGCAGTGCTTAAACTGTATGAAGATTATATATAAGCATCAACCAGTGGTATCCCGTCCTGAGAGAACGCCCGCATTAGCATCACCTGCTGGAATTCCAGGTTAGTGGAGAGAAACTGCCTGTCTTATATCCTTTCTTTTCCCGGTCTATATGTGTAAACCAGATCTAATTGCACAATAAAACGGCGGATTGCGCAATCGGACACATTGCTTGGGTTGGAGAATACCCCGTTTTGCCAGAACACAGACTTGACATACTGAGAAAACCATTCTGGTATAATGGAGTATGCTGGAGGGTAGGTGTCCCAAGTGTGGAACGAGCTACTTTGGTTGGGCGTTGCGCTTTCCACGTCATCAGGTATGCCCGAAGTGCGGCGTTGGGCTTGAGATTTTGGAGGATGGTAAGCCGGTTTCCAGGGGCTACTCTCCTTTTACGGCGAAAGAACACTTGATAAATCTACCCCGTGGGCTTCCTTCTCGGAGCGATAAGGAGAAGGAAAGTCGTATGCCTAAGGAGTAAACACTGTTCTAGGCTCGTTTATTAACCTGGTGTCTGATTCGGTTCGTCATGCCCAGCCCAAACAGGTTATCTCCCGAACCCTTTAATCAAGCAGTCTCCATGTATCTTGATAGCGGAAGCGTTTTGATGGAACAAGAGGGCGAGAGGTTCGTCAGGGGTGTTCTCGACGGAGCGGCTATGGTAACTACCGCTAAGGGGTCTTACAAGAGGCTGACGATTAGAGAACCCAGGGCTGTTGATGAAGAGACGGGGATGATTATCAAGACGCTGCGAAGTATGTTCTTTAGCGAAGTGTATCTGAATGCGGAACCGCTTTCGGAGACCGAACTCTTATCTCTACGGGGAAATCGTATTGAAATTCATTTCTTAGCTGACGATACGGCTGAAATTCGCCTTGTCAGGTGAGAAAAATTACAAAGGAGGTAATGAGGTAATGATGAAAAGTCATCCTTATGAATATAAGGTATTAGTAGAATTCATTAACCCGGAGGAAAGGGGGCGGATTCCTCATTTTACGCATGAAGCAGACCAGGAATCCCTTACCAGGATAATCGAAGATGTCTTTGAGCACCTCCCGGCCTCAATTCCTGAAGGCTGGGAGGTTAACTCCCATAATATTACTTTTTCCCGCGACACCATGATCGTTACCGTGCTGTTAAAGCGGCCGGTGGCTGGATAGAAAACTTAGAGTCAACGAATAGGTTGGCTTGAATGAAGGAAGAGGAGGGTGAGATACCTCGGATTGCAGGAAACGAGGAGAAGCGATTTTAGAGCCGGAATTATTTAAGCGAGTATTGACAGGATAGCTGGCAGGGCGTTTAAATAGGGGTTAGGATTTCTATTCGAAATAGCTCAAAATAAAAATAAACAGGTAAGCCGTATACTGTTATAGCCACCGGTTACTGAATTGGTTAAAGGCTTCCTAATAAGACATAGGTTTTGCGGTTAATCGTGTTTAGCGCACATATATAGACTTTAAAAGTGGAGGCTGAAAAAAGAATGAGCATTTTGTCTAAATTTTCTTTGGAAGGCAGGGCTGCTTTAGTTACCGGAGGAAAGAGAGGGCTGGGTCGGGCGATGGCCCTGGGCTTTGCCGAAGCTGGTGCTGACGTTGCTGTCTGTAGCCGGGTGCTTTCCGATGGCGAGCTGGAGGCAACTGCCGATGAAATACGACGACTTGGCCGACGCGCCCTGGCAATCCAGGCTGATGTCAGTTGCAAATCTGATGTGGAAAGAATGATAAATCAGGTGGCGAGTGAGTTTGGTGCCATTGATATCCTGGTTAATAATGCCGGTCAGTATATAGAGATAGCTACCCTCGAGCTTTCCGAAGAAGACTGGGATGCGGTTCAGGCAACCCACCTCAAAGGCTCGTTCCTCTGCTCTCAGGCCGCGGGCAAGGTGATGGTCAAACAGAAAAGGGGGGCTATTATAAATATTGCATCTGTGGTTGGCATAAGGCCAATTCCAAAGCCGGGTGGATACTGCGCGGCCAAGGGAGGGTTGATTATGTTTACGGCCTCCCTGGCTATCGAACTGGCTCCCTACAACATACGGGTTAATGCCATCGCTCCCGGTTTCACAAAGACAAAGATGAACGACCGTATCACGAAGAACCCCGAGGTCTTAAAGAAGTTCCAGCAGGCGATAGCTTTGGGGCGGATTGGTGAGACTGAAGAGATTGCGACCACCGCCATTTTCCTGGCTTCTGATGCTTCCGGTTATATAACAGGAACCACGGTAGTAGTTGATGGCGGATTTCGCCTGCAGTGGCCAGTACATTAGATATCCTGACTGGCTCGGAAACACTTACTAAGTCCCAAGATAGTGGCCTTGCGCTCAGGAGATTAACGGAGCGGGCTGTTTGTGACTGGCTGACTCTACTGGGACCGAGTCAAGATATCCGGCTTTTTTGTATCCGTAGGCTGCCTGGATGTGAACGGCCGTACCGGTAGCCGTCACTCTTTATAGGTCTCGTAACAGACTATTTCTTCAAGAGATTTGCGCCTTTTTAGCCCTCTCTCCCGTTTCGGGTATCCTAGAGGAAGGAGAGCGACCACACGACACTTATCGGGAATACCGAGAATTTCCTTAACCTTTTCCTGAGAGAAGGCACCTATCCAGCAGGTTCCTAAGCCTTCGTCTACCGCGGCCAGAGTCATGTGGTCTACGGCTATAGCCAGATCGATCGGGTGGCTGGAGATTCCGCAGCTCATTACGTGTGACATATTGGTAGCCACAGCCGCAATGACAATAGGTGCTTCACCAACAAAGGTTTGCCCATTAGCTGCCTGCGCCAGGGCTTTACGTTTACCCGCATCTCTGACGACAATAAGCTTCACCGGCTGGCTGTTCATCGCGGAGGGTGCCAGGCGAGCTGCCTCCAGAACGTTTACAAGCTTTTCTTCGGGTACCGGTTTGTCAAGATATGCTCTTACGCTTTCTCTTTTTCTGATAGCTTCCTTAATTTCCATTTGCGACACCCCGTGATAAGCAATACAGGCACTGAAGTTGCCCGAGGCAATGGTGACGGTCAATGTTATTATAATAACCCATAGCGTGCTCGATGGTCTAGCTGGCCTTTCTTACTGCGGGGCACATTTGGGAAAAATGCGGGAGCCGCAGGTAGGGCCATGTGCGGTTGACACACCTCCTGTTCGTAGCTATAATTTTGGTGTCGCTGGGGAATCGTCTAGTGGTAGGACACATGACTCTGGATCATGTAGGGTAGGTTCGAATCCTACTTCCCCAGCCAACTCACTGGCTGGAGGTGGAGGAACAAAAAGGGGGCTGAAAAGCTCTGGAGTTGGAGCTAGAAATAGGGCTTTTCAAAATTAAACAGCCCCGAGCTGAGACGGGAGGGGTGCTCAACGCAGTTGCCCCGGCGGATATTTAGCCGTTTCCTTTCCTCGGTGCGTTATCCTTCTTATTCATGCTGATAGAGAGCCCGGGTTCTCCACTAACCTGGTCAGGCTTTCCATGAAGAAGAGAGCGGCGGCTCCGTCAATTACTCTATGGTCGAAGGTAAGGCTGTACGGAATGATGGGCCTAACGATAACTTTACCGTCTCTGACCACTGGTCTGTCGGTAATGGCTCCGGTCCCCAGAATTGCCACCTCCGGCTGGTTTATGATTACCGTCGCAAACTGGTAGCCGCCGCCCAGAGCCCCAAAGTTGCTAATAGTAAACGTTCCACCCTGAATATCTTCCAGCGTCAGCTTTCTCTCTCTGGCCTTGGTCATCAGTGTCCTTACCGCCTGACTTAGCTCGGGCAGCGATTTCTGGTCGGCATTTCTAACCACGGGAACAATAAGCCCGTTTTCCACATTGACCGCAACGCCGATGTTTATATCCTGCCAGACCCTGATCTCGTCATCTATGAGGCTGGCATTGAATAGAGGGTATTCTCTGAGTATTTTGGCTACCGCAGCTACCATGAGGTCAGTATAGGTGACCCTGATGCCGAGCGCCTCCTCCTGTGCGATAAGACTTTCCCGCAGCTTTATCAGCTCTGAGGCATCGAACTCACCCATGTAGGTAAGCTGA
>CAZHRO010000026.1:0-8614 GCA_964535045.1 uncultured Dehalococcoidales bacterium
CCCCTCCGCAGGCCCAACCCTTAGAGGGTAAGGAGAAACGGTCGGTGTTTGTGGTAGCCCGTGACGATAAATGATTTCAACGATTTCTAAGTGAGAGGTAGCCAGTGAACAAGACAATTGTGATGATAATCGATGAGGAGGCCTTCTTCCGGGCTGGAGTCCGCCAGGTGCTGTCTCAGCAACCTGACTTCGAGATACTGGACTGTGACCCATCTGAGGATCCCCTGGAAATGATTGAAAATAATCTGCCCAGTGTTGTCCTGCTTGGCTCGGCTCTCGGTGCCCACAATGGGCTGGATTTAGGAAGAAAAATCGCCCGCCATTACCCCAATACCAAGGTGATAATGCTGAGCCCCAACCCTGACGACGAAGAGCTTTTTGAGGTTATTAAGACGGCGGCGGTTGCCTGCTTAAACCGGAACACGGCAGCCGAAGAGCTTATTCACACCATAAGACGGGCGTCTCGGGGCGAATATCCGATAAATGAAAGTCTCATGACGAGACCCAAGGTCGCCCGGCGTGTGCTGGAGCAGTTTGAAGATATATCGTCAATGGGTAAGGCTATTGAGACAGTAATTGCTCCTCTCACCCGGCGAGAAACACAGATACTGAACCACGTTGCCGAGGGCAACACAAACAAGCAGATTGCTGATATCCTGGGCATCAGCGAACAAACGATTAAGAGTCACGTCAGTGCCATTCTCCGCAAGCTGAATGCCAATGATAGAGCCCATGCGGTGGCTCTCGCGATACGTAACGGTTGGATTTCAGTGAAGGGAATAAAATAAGGGAGTATCTTAACAGGGTTTTATGGAAGTTTAATCCTGTTAGTTAAAATTACAAGTGGCTAAGCTGAGTGAGGGGGGAGTTACGAGTAAAGATAAGGTATTCGATTTTCGCCAGTTGGCGGATTATACTGCTTTGAAATCGGTGGCAGAGGGGGATAAAGGGATGGAACCGGAGATTGACCAGAGATTAAAGGATCAGATTTGGGAGTATCTGAGTAAGCAGGGTTACAGGGTAATCGAGGGGGCCAGGCTCGTTGGGAAATCGGGGGTTGAGCATACCTTTGATATGCTGGCGCAGTGGGATGACGGTTTCATCAGCTATAACATGGCAATTTGCATTATTGGTGGAGTTGATAAGGAGACGGAGGTAAACACTATTTTCAACTTTGCCAATAAAGCCTACGATACGGGCGTTAACGACCGGGTTCTTATTGCCGTTCCTGAGATTAGCCCCGAGGCAAAACAGCTGGCTAGCAAGCAGCGGATAAAGGTTATTGATGCGGTAAAGATAGGGGACTGGCTTAACTCAAAGCCTGTGCCCGCAGTTAGAACGAAGGAGCCGCTCAGGTTTGAGACGCGGGAACAGCTGGTGAAATCTTTGCTGAGTCGGGGCTATCGGGTTGAGGAAAAGGCTAAGATTCATAGCCGGTCGGGGGTTGAGTATAGCTTTGATGTACTGGCCTATATTGACATGGATGGGGCGGGTCACAGCCTCGGTATCGACTTTCTAAAGGGTGAGAAAGAAGTAGGCCTGGAACAGGTATCTCTGTTCGATACTAAGGCCTATGAGGTTGGTATTGATGATAAGATCATCATTGTTTCGCCAGTACTGAGCCCAGAGGCAAGGCAGTTTGCTCAGCATCAGCGAATAAGGGTCTTTGAATTAGGGACCAAGGCGGCTCCCCAAGATTCAGCGACCAAGGTAAAGCCTTCACCACCAGCTGCAGAAGCAGCCAAGCCGGCTTCCTCTAAGCCTAAGACCAAACAGTTGCGACAGATGGTTCAACCTGAGGTGCTGGAGATGATACCTGAGGTGGTGGCGAGAAGGTATACCGCCATACCGCTATCCCTCTCGGGCAACACACTGAAGGTGGCCATGGCTGACTCCACTGACATCTTTGCCCTGGAGGCATTCTCAGCCCTGAGTAAAAAGAGGATTCAACCGATAAGTGCCAGCGTCCAGGAAGTCAGGGAGGCGATTGATTTTAATTACAAGGCTCATGGTGAGATTGAAAAGCAGATTTCGCATATCTCTATCCCGGCGGATGCTCTTGATGAGAGGCTGGCGATTGATGCCGCGGTGGATGCTCCCCTGGCTCAGGCTCTTAATCTAATCATTGAGGAGGCAGTGCGCTCCCACGCGTCTGATATCCACATTGAGCCAGAAGGTGACCGGGTGCGAGTTCGTTATCGTATTGATGGTGCGCTTCATGACATGATGTCTCTGCCGACGACGGTACATCGGGCTATCATCTCACGGATTAAAATCCTGGCTGATATGAATATCGCTGATCATCATCGTCCCCAGGACGGTCAGTTCTCGACTGAAGCCAAGGGGCGAGAGATAGATATTCGTGTCGCTACTAGCCCCACAATCTTTGGCGAGATGGCGGTACTGCGACTCCTGGATAAGGCACGAGCTACCCTGGGGTTGTCAGAGCTTGGGTTGCTTCCGGATAGTCTGGCGAAATACGAAAGTATGCTCAAGGTTCCTTACGGTATGATTCTGATTAGTGGTCCCACCGGGGCGGGCAAAACTACCACCCTTTATGCCTCCATCAATTCTCTGGATACTACGGGCCGGAACATTATTACTATTGAAGACCCGGCTGAATATCGGTTTAAGGATATTAATCAAATTCAGGTTAACCCTCAGGCTGGCATTACCTTCGCTCGGGGCCTGCGTTCGATACTCCGCCTTGACCCCGATGTAATAATGGTCGGCGAAATACGTGATGCCGAGACAACCCAGATAGCCGTCCAGTCAGCTCTGACCGGCCACCTGATGCTCTCTTCTATTCATGCCAGCGATGCGGCTGGCGTTCTCACCCGTCTCATCGACCTGGGAGTAGAACCGTTCCTGATAGCCTCGTCGGTTATTGGTATCGTGGCGCAGCGGATGGTACGTCGCGTCTGCCCGGATTGCAGCCGTCCCATTGAAGCCCCCCTGGTGGAAAGGATGGCCTATGAGAAGGAGACGGGCGAGGCGAAAACGGAATTTCTATATGGTACCGGTTGCGCCAGCTGCGCTTATACCGGTTACCGGGGGCGGACCGGTATTTTTGAGATTCTGGCAATGACGGACCGGGTTCGAACCCTGGTCACTAATCGAGCTGACAGCAGTGAGATTCGGGAGCAGGCGCTGGCCGAGGGTATGAAGTCAATGATGAATGATGGTATGCGCAAGGTACAGATGGGCATCACCACTCCCTCCGAAGTACTGCGCAGTGCCTATTCTCCTGATCTTAGACTAGACATAGCGTGAGGTGGAAGATGGAATATAGTTACGTAGCCTACACCAGGGATAGAAAACTGGTTGAGGGCAGGCTGTCGGCAGATAGCGAAGCGGCGGCAGCTAACCTGCTGAGCTACGGTGGCTACCAGGTGCTCAGCCTTAAGCAGGTGGTTCCCTTCTTCGATTTGGACAAGATGGGGGCTCGTTTCACCCGGGTAAAGCCAGCAGAAATAGTAATGTTTTCCCGTCAGCTGGCGCTGCTCCTCGAATCTGGTACTGATATTGTCACCTCCCTAGAGTTATTGCAGAATCAGACAACCAACCAGACCCTGAAAAGGGTGACTGGTGAGGTAGTCGCTGATATTCGTGCCGGGAACTCATTGTCAGCGGCGCTGAGTAAGCACCCGCGGATTTTCTCTCAGCTGTACCATCGAGCAATATCGGCTGGGGAGCAGGGGGGTAATCTGGAGGAAGTATTGCGGCAGATGGCAGACCACATGGAGCGAGCTGTCGTTACCGAGAAAAAGATAAAAGGTGCTCTACGCTACCCTATTATCGTTTTTATAGTTGCCGTTGTGGTGGTCGGTCTCTTGGTTACCTTTGTTCTGCCCCGTTTTACCACCCTATACACTGCGTTTGGAGCCGAGCTGCCGCTATTGCCGAGGATACTAATTGGGATGACCGATTGGTTTAGCCAGTACGGGCTCTGGCTTATATTGGGAATCGTGGCCGCCATTGGCATAACCTTTGCTTATATCAGAACTCCGGCCGGTAAAACCTGGTGGCATCGAACGCTCTTGAGCCTGCCGGTATTTGGGCGGATTAACCTGCTTAATCAGCTTTCCCGCTGCTGCCGCACGATAGCACTGTTATTTAAGGTCGGTGTGCCGCTACCCGAAATCATGGCGGTGGCTATTTATGGCAGCACCAATAAGGTTATGGCTCAGGCTCTGACCGAGGTTCAACAGGAGTTGCTTAAAGGTGAAGGCTTATCCCGTCCTATGAGGCGGAATAAGCTGTTTTTACCACTGATGGTACAGATGACGTCAGTTGGGGAGGAAACGGGTAATCTTGACCGAACGCTAACTACTGTCGCCCAAGCATTTGAGGCTGAGGCTGAGGATAAGACCAGCTCGGCGGTGGCGATGATTCAGCCAATGCTGACTCTTATTATTGGTGGCGTTGTCGCTTTTATTGCCGCGGCACTGGTTCAATCTATGTATTCCGTCTACGGGCAATTTGGTTAGTAGGTTAAGAAAGATGAAGAGGCAGAGGGGTTTTACCTTTATTGAGGTAGTAATTGCTCTGGCAATAATGGGAGTAGTTGCGGTTGGCTTTCTTGGCGGCTTGACCACCGCCTCGATGGGCCTCCTTGTTGCTGATGAGCGGGAGACGGCTAACAACATTGCCGAGGCTCAGATGGAGAATGTAAAAAACCAGCCATATATTGATTACTCCGAGGACCCACACGGTGTTTATGATACGATAAGTACCCCCCCCGGGTATAGCGTAGTTGTAACCGCAGTTCCTTTTGATCCGGTTACAGGCCAACCCTATGACCAAACTGACGGTATCTTTGACTTTGATGAAGGTATCCAGAAGATAACCGTCGTCGTTAATCATCAGGATAAACTCGCGGTAATAACACTGGAGGACTATAAGGTAAACTGATGATGCGGCATAGACTGGGCTTACTGAAGCGGAACCAGCGAGGTTTCACCCTGATAGAGCTGATTGTGGCCATAGCAATCAGCGGTGCTATCGGTGGCGGGGTACTCTTGAGCATTTATCAGGTTAGTGGTTACCAGGCCATGGACAGGGCTCGCCTGACCTGCGTTAAGCAGGTGGAGAACGCTATTCATTATATTGTGCGCGATGCCCAAATGGCTCAGCAGGTGACTCTGGCTGGGGATGATGATAACTTCCCCTTAACTCTAAGCTGGACTGAGTGGAATAAAGATGACGATAGTAATATTGAGCATGAAGTTATTTACAGCATAGTGAGCGGTGAGCTGAAACGTAGCTGTTATGTTAATCGCGGAGAGCCAAGCGAGACCCTGGTGGAGAATGTGGTGGCTCGGTATATTGATAGTGACCCTGATAATACTAATTGCGACTATGCCGGTGGCGTGCTGAGCCTGGAACTAACGGCAGCTATCACCGGATTTCCCAAGGAAGTGAGCGAGACCAGGGAAGTTGAGATTACCACGAGGCCTGATTGGTAAGGCGGGGAGGTGCAGTGTAATGGGTGGCATGATAAAGGCAATATTAAGTGAAGGTGCTCGAGAACAAAGAGGATATGTTTACATCCTGGTGCTGCTTTTCCTGGTTTTGGGGGGGCTTATGATTGCACCCCTCCTGGATTTTATGGGCACTGGCCTTGAGTCAGGTCGTGAGGTATTTGAGCCGAAGACAGACGAGCTGTACGCTGCTGATGCCGGCATTGATGATGCCATCTGGCAGATTAAATACGAGAACATTTCCTCACTGCAGTCACCGGTAGCCGGTTATAATGAATACGACTATAATACGGAGTGGTCTTACGACCTTACTGACCCGGTAAACGATGAAAGTGTGTCCGTTACTATCAAAAATGAGTGGATACCCGATATTGCAGGCGTAGACCCGAGCGACCCCGGGTTTCCAGCTCTGGCCGAGGGTATCATTGATGCTGGTAAGCTGAGGGTGAACGGCAGCGCCACCGTGGCTTCCGAATACCGGATTAGGATTGACTACGACCGTCAAGAAGACGAGGTACTGACAGTACAATCAATTGGTATCTGGCTGCCTTCAGGCTTTAGCTACGTCAGCGGCTCAAGCAATCTTGAGGGTTATCCATACGAGGTAGCGCCCACTGTTGAGCCTTACGCCGGTGGGGAGGCGGTCATCTGGAGTTTGGGGCTTGAATTTGGAGAGTTACCTCCGGCTGACTCCAGCGAAAGCGCCATAATCGAGTTCGAATATGACTCAGAGACAGAGCGGAGGCTGGAAACGATTTCCTGGATAAAGACATCCGGGGTTGATGATATCCCCTTCTCCTGGGACGATGATATGAAGGTCTTTACCCTTACCTCATCGGCGGCGGGTGGTACCACCGTTGAGTCCAGTATCTATATGAGTGGGCGGTATTCCTCCCTCCTTGATAACGCTATTACCAGCCCGGCGAGTATTGATACTCAGCCGGGCACGACTGTAAATGGCATCATAGAATGTCCTCCGGGGGGATTTGACCCGCCGGACAATGGCGATTGGGAGCATCAGGATTACAGTGAGGACTGGCCCGATACTGAGGAGTGGCGCCAGTTCTATCTTGCCGATGTCGCTGGGGCTCCTGACCCGGGTAGCTCGGTTGATGTTAAGAACTATGATTATGATAGCCCCTTGGGGCCGTGGTATCGCGATGGGGACCTGCAAATTAAGAATACGGGTAGTATTACGACGGTGCCGCTCGGCGGAACCATCTACGTTACCGGCGACCTGGAATTCAAGCAGCCGGGCGCGCCAAAGGCTTATACCCTGGACCTTAACTACAATACCATATTTGTTGAAGGCAGTATCACCTTCCCTGCGCATAGAGTGGGTATCACAGGGTCGGGGTGCATCATCGCTATCGGCGACATTAATTTTCAGCCGCAGATGGAGTCTAACTCGGGTGATTTTGTCTTCGTTTGTTCATTAACAGGCACGGTAAATTTTCATCCGCAGGGTGACTTCTACGGGTCCGTTGCCGGCGATGTCGAAGTTAACATGCAGCCCAATTCCAGCATTACCTGGACGCCGCCGCCGGGTGGACTGAACCTGCCGGGGATGGGGGGAAGCGGCACCGGCGGCTTTGGCAGCAGCGTAACCAAATATACCTGGAAGATAGACTAGGCTAGGAGTGTTCTATGAAATTTGGTAAGACAGCTCAGCTAATTCTGGCAATTGGTATCCTGGCAATTGCCGTTATCTTCCTCTACCGGATGAATCTACAGAAGGGGGAGGAATACGAGCAGTTGAATACCCAGCTGGAGACGGCTCAACAGCTTCTGCCGAAGCTTACCTCGGAGAAGGAGGCCCTGGAAGGCAGGCTTAACCGGTTGCAGGTTGAGCTGGCCCAGGCTCAGGCCTCGCTTAGTGAGGGGAAGGCGAAGTTCCCCCGTGAGATAGATGGCATCGACTACAGTGAGCAACTGTTCCGGATGGCTAAGGACCGTGACCTTGAGGTAATCAGATTTACCGGGTCGGCGCCATCTACCCAGAGCGTGGAAGATGTTACCTACACAGTCACCTCTTTCCATCTGGAGGTGTGGGGTGAGGTGGCTGATATTCTTGATTTTGTTAATACCATCGCTACGGGTGATGATTTTACCACGGCTACCGTAGAGCTGGTGACTATTACGGTTCCTGAGCCTCTAACCAGTCAGGAGAAGGCGGCGCAGGCTGGGCAAGAAGAGACGGAAGCAGAAGCAGAAGCAGAGGCGGAAGCGGAGGATGAAGAGGAGAACCCAGACTCGCCGTCAGCCGTCATCAACGTGAATATCTATAGCTACGAAGGGGAATAGACATGGCCGAAGTTACTCTATTTATTGAAGATAGTGCTATTAAGCTGCTGGTGGCAAAAGGCTGGCGGGTGGATAAGTGGGCGAAGCTGCCACTGGAGCCGGGTTTGGTTAGCGACGGCTTAATCCTCGACGAGGCTCAGGTAGCCGGGAAGATTCGTCAGCTCTTTAAGCTACAGAGGGTGAGCGCCAGGACGGTCGTTGCTGGCTTGAGCGGGTTTAATTCGGTCTATCGTCTGATTTCTTTACCCGAGCTGCCCTCAGATATCCTTCACGAGGCGATAGAGCAAGAGGCCAGTCGGGTGGTACCCGTTCCTATGGACCAGGTCTACCTTTCTTACCAGACTATCCCGGCGCCGGTTGGGGAGACAAGGGTCTTCATGGCGGCCTTCCCCCGAAACACAACCGATGCCTTTATCAGGACACTGCAACAGGCGGGGCTGAGGGCAAATGTTATGGATTTGGCGCCTCTGGCGCTCTGTCGGACGGTTGATGCGCCGGAGGCCGTAGTTGTCGATGTTCGCGCCGCCAGTCTTGATATTGTGGTTATGGTGGAGAGGGTGCCTCAGGTAATTCGCAGCCTTTCCCTCCCCGGTGAGGCTCAATCGCTCTCCGAGCGGCTGCCCGTTATCACCGAGGAGCTTGATAGAACAATTGCCTTCTATAATTCCAGCCATCGAGATCAGCCCTTGGGGGCGGCGGTACCGGTCTTTGTCACCGGCGACCTGGCGGCGGCCCCGGATGTCTGGCAGTCGCTTAGTGGCACGGCAGGCCATTCCGTCTCTAGCTTACCGTCGCCAATGAAACCCCTTGAGGGGTTTGACCCGAGC
>CAZHRO010000027.1:0-8583 GCA_964535045.1 uncultured Dehalococcoidales bacterium
CTTGGCTTGTTTAATCGAGATTTCACCGAAATGGAAGATTGACGCCGCTAGAACTGCAGATGCTTTGCCGATTACCACCGCTTCGTAGAGGTGCTCCAGCTTACCGGCACCCCCCGAAGCCGTAACCGGAATACTGACCGCCTCAGCTACGGCTCTCGTCATCTCCAGGTCGTAGCCCTCCTTGGTGCCATCGGCATCCTTACTGGTGAGCAAAATCTCCCCCGCCCCCAGCTCCTCGACCTTCTTCGCCCAGTCGGTAATCTCAATACCGGTAGACTCACTACCACTCTTAACCACTACCTCCAGCCGGGGAAGGCCGCTTCCCGGTGGGTTCTTCCTTCCGTCAATAGCCACCACCAGCCTCTCCTTACCAAACTCCCTTGCGGCTTCTCTCACCAGCTCAGGGTTCCTCACCGCCGCCGTGTTGACTGAAACCTTGTCCACACCAAGGTCAAGTAACGCCTTCATATCCTCAAGGCTGCCAATGCCCCCACCGACAGCGAAGGGAATGGTAGTCACCTCACGAACCCTTCTCACCCACTCCAGCCGCGTCTTTCTATTTTCCACCGTAGCGAAGATATCCAGGAAAACAAGCTCGTCGGCACCTTCACGTGAGTAGGCGGCGGCAGCTTCCACCGGGTCACGAGCATCCCTCAGGTTGACAAATTTTACCCCTTTAACCACCCTCCCTTCTTTAACATCCAGGCAGGGTATTACCTTAACCTCTTTCATCTCGCAACTCCTCAAATTTGGTTAAACTTTGGTACTCTATAATCGTGCTCATAGCATGGTTCTCAGCTTCAATACCAGCCTCCTCAGCCGCCGCCACCGGGTTCAAACCACCGAGGAGAACCATGCCAACCCGGTTAAGCTCCACCGGGATTTCACACACCGGTTCACTGGTATTACCCATTACCAGCACGCCATTCATTCCTGCCTCACCAAGTCTGGCAATCACCTCCTCAGCTATCGGGCGGCAGAGGGCCGGTATCTCGCGAAAGTTGGCCAGTATCTTACCATCCCCGCTCCGGGCAGCTTCTGCCACCGAGGTCATCTTAGCCATGATAAACACCTCTGAAGGGTCTAGCGATGAGCCAGCGTAGTGAATAAGCTCAACAAAGCGTAGAGGCTTATGATTCCTAACCTGCAGGATGCCGCCAAACCTAGAATCAATCGGAACACCGGCCTTGAGTAAACAGCCGTTCACCACGATGCTGCACACCGTGGCTAACGCCACCCTGCCTCTCGGAACAACTAATTCACCGATGGTCTCCCCCTCGCGAGCAACGGCAACCAGGTCGCTAGCACAAAGCCCTGCCCTAAACACCGGCTCCATGGCACGCAATGCCTTCTGCAAATCCCCCTCGTTAAAAAAGGAGACATTGACCGGAACCGGACCGGTATGACAATCCAGATCAAAATCGGTGCGGAAGGCAAGTAATTCAATCCTTGAGATAGCAAAACCAACCTTATCTCTAACCAGGGCGCTTTTTAACTCCTCCATCCCCGCCTCGGTAATCAGCCGGCCATCCCGACCCACTAACTGGGTTAGCCCCCGCTCATCCATCAGTTTAAGATGATACCGCACCGCCCTCTCGCCCAGCTCAACACCAAGGTCTTTTAAGCGGCGGGCGATAACCCTGGCACCCAGGGCCTCTTGAGAATCACCCAGCACCTTTAGAATGGCGAAGACCTTACGCTTAACGTCTTGTGTTTCAAAACCCATAGCTGGTTTAGGTTATAGGAAACTGTTTGCCTAAATATAACAGAAATCAACATTCCTGTCAACAACCGGCCTCTTTCACATTGATAATGCTACACAGCCACGGCCAATGTCATTAATCCATCTGAACGATAGCAAGACTGAAAACGAAGTGGTATTGATTTAGTTAAAAAGATAGCATATACTGAATTTAGAGCAACCCGATAGCGTTAACCGCAGGGAAGGGAGGTGTTCCAATGCCCGAGGTAGTAATCGGAAAGGTGAACGACTTTTTTGCCCGACCGGTGGTGGCTGGAATTGAGCTAACGGCAAGCCTGAAAGTAGGTGACAGAATCCACATTAAGGGTCACACGACTGATCTGGAGATTGCTGTTAACTCAATGCAGATTAATAACGTTAATGTTGAGCAGGCAAAAGCCGGAGATAACGTCGGCATCAAAGTCAGCGAACGAGTCAGACGCGGCGACTTGGTCTATAAAATTACCGATTAAGAAAAGCCCTAAATATAACTAGCGATGACAGGATGAGTCCAGCTCTGTTTTAGCTGCTAACCGAGAGCCCTAATCAGGTTAGCCATCTCAAGAGCATGCTCCGCCGCCTCGAAGCCCCGATTTCCCATTTTAGTCCCCGCCCGCTCAATAGCCTGCTCCAGGGTATCAGCCGTGATTATGCCAAAAATAACGGGCAGTCCAGTCTCCAAACCCACTTTGGCTACTCCCTTACTCACCTCAGCGGCAACATAGTCAAAGTGAGGCGTCCCCCCCCGAACTACCGCGCCAAGGCAGATGACGGCATCATACCGTTTAGAATCAGCTAGCTTTTTGGCGATTAGAGGAATCTCAAACGAGCCTGGTACCCAGGCAATCTCAATATCGGCTTCGCCAACTCCGTGACGTAAAAGCGCATCCTGCGCCCCCTGAAGCAGCTTTTGCGTGATAAACTCGTTAAACCTTGAGACAACCACCCCAAACCGCAGCCCTTCCCCCAGTAACTTACCTTCGAATTGTTTATTCATTCCCGTCTCCTTCTCAAGAGATTCTCTATTGCTGCCGGGTAAACCTGCTCCTTATAACCGTCTAATCACAAGGGGCTTTCAAATACCCAGAATGTGACCCAATTTCTTCTGCTTGGTAGCTAGGTACCGACGGTTGTGTGGATTAGGAGAAGCAATGATCGGTATTGTCTCGGTAACCTTAAGCCCGTACCCCTCTAAACCGACTACCTTCTTAGGATTGTTGGTCAGAAGACGAATCTGGCACAATCCCAGATCGGCCAAAATTTGAGCCCCGATGCCGTAATCACGCAGGTCAGGATCAAACCCCAGAGATAGATTTGCCTCGACGGTATCCAGTCCCTCATCCTGAAGAGCATAGGCCCTAATCTTGTTATGGAAGCCAATACCCCGCCCCTCCTGCCTCATGTAGAGAAAAACACCCCGTTTTTCCTCGGCAATCGCCTGCATCGCCAGAGAAATCTGCTCACCGCAATCACAGCGCAGACTACCAAACACATCACCGGTAAGGCATTCGCTATGAACCCTAACCAGCACTGGCTCTTCAGTGGAGATGTCCCCCATAACTAAAGCCAGGTGTTCATCAGGGTCGATATCACTCTTATAGGCGACAATGCTGAACTCACCGTATTTGGTCGGCAGCTTAGCCTGAACTACCCGATGCACCAGTTTCTCATGACGACGCCGATAGGTAATGAGGTCAGCCACACTTATAATCTTAAGCCCAAACCTCTCCGCCATCGCCTCAAGCTGGGGTAGTCGTGCCATGGTACCGTCTTCGTGCATAACCTCACAGATAACCCCGGCCGGGTAGAAACCAGCCAGTTTCGCCAGGTCAACGATAGCCTCGGTATGCCCTGCCCGTACCATGACACCACCTTCTCTCGCTCGCAGGGGGAACATATGACCCGGACGAGCCAAATCCTCGGGCTTCGTTGCCGGGTCAATCATCGCTCTTACCGTCTGCGCTCTATCGGCAGCGGAAATCCCGGTACTCACACCGTGTTTGGCTTCAACCGATATTGAAAAAGCAGTGGAAAATCTTGAGGTATTGTCTCTTACCATAAGAGGAATCTTTAGTTCATCCAGCCGCCTGCCGATTATCGGCAGACAGATAAGCCCCCGGGCGTGTTGCGCCATAAAGTTGATAGCTTCGGGGGTAACCTTCTCCGCCGCAATCGCGAGGTCTCCCTCATTTTCCCGGCCCTCATCATCAACGATGATAATGAATTTACCCGCCTTAATATCCTCAATGGCTTCGGGAATAGTTGCTAATCCCATCCTAACCCTCCAAAAAGAACCGCTAGTTTACTAAGAAGCCGTGCTCCTTGAGAAATTCAGTTGTTATCTCCGGGCGTTGAGCCCGGCTGATTTGCTCCACATACTTAGCGATAATGTCCACCTCCAGATTAACCAGGGCACCAACACGCTTACGACCTAAGCCCGTGTTTTTTCTGGTATACTCAACCAGAGAAACCCGAAACGAGCGGGCATCCTTAGCTACCACGGTAAGACTAACCCCGTCAACCGCAATAAAGCCCCTGGTCACGAGATAGCGCATTATATCAAGAGGGGCCTCAATTCTCATAATCAGCGCCTCCCCCTCCCCGGCAACCGAGGTTACCCTCCCCACCCCGTCAACATGCCCCTGCACCAGATGCCCCCCCATCTTTCCCCCCAAAGCCACCGCCCGCTCCAGAGTAACCTCATCATCAACCCGGAGCTGCCCGAGGTTAGTTCGCCTCAGCGTTTCCGGCATCACATCAACCGAAAATGAATTAACGTCAAAGCTGGTTACGGTCAGGCATGCCCCATTAATGGCAATGCTATCGCCAGCCTCCATCCCCTGAAGGACCTGGGCGGCAGCAATAACCAGACTATTTGGCCTGACGAGCCTAACCCTGCCTACCTCTTCGGTAATCCCGGTGAACATCACAGCTCCCTGACATAGCCACTGACCATCACATCCTCATCAAATCTCTCGACGCTAACCCGCTTCAGCTTCAGCGAATCCACCACCCTGTCAACACCCCGGCCAGCAACTGCTGTTTTAGCCTCACTCCCGCCGATAATAATCGGGGCAATGAAGGTAACCACCTTATCGACAAGTGCCCTATCAAACAGAGACCCGAGTAGAACACCACCCCCCTCGACCAGAACGCTGGTAATTCCCCTTTCTCCCAGCGCTTTCAACAGCTTTTCCAAATCCACCCAGCCTTCCGTCGAGGGCAGCTCCCATAATTTAGCGCCCACCTGAGCAAAAGCCTCCTTCACCTCTGGTTCCACAGGTCTGCCCAGCACCAGCACCGTCTGCCCCGGCTCACGAAACACCCGGGCAGTCAGTGGAGTCCGCCCCTTACTATCCACAATCACCCGCAGCGGCTGCTTCTTCAGCATGCCCCCCTTACCACAACACCTGGCAGTAAGCCGAGGGTCATCAATCAGGATGGTATTGACCCCAGCCATAATCGCATCGGTAATATAACGCAGGTTATGGACACGCTTCCTGGCCTGCTCACCACTAATCCACCTGGAGTCACCACTCCTAGTGGCAATCTTTCCGTCCAGACTCATCGCAAATTTTACCGTAATGAAGGGAATGCCTTCCGTTATGAACTTAACGTAAGCCTCGTTAGTCTGCTTAGCCTCATCCTCATATTCACCCACATACACCCTGATGCCGGCTCTCTCTAATTCCTCTTTACCCCGCCCCGATACCTGAGGATTAGCATCAAGTGTTGCCAGGTGCACCTCACTAATGCCGGCATTAATTATCGCCTGAGTACACGGCGGCGTTCGACCATAGTGACAGCAGGGCTCAAGGGTGACGTACATCACGCCACCTCGGGCTCGTTCACCCGCCTGCTTCAGGGCAACTACCTCGGCATGGTCTAATCCAGGGGGGTGGGTATAGCCCTGCCCCACCACCTCCCCATCCCTAACTACTACCGCCCCAACCGCCGGGTTAGGACTAACCTGACCTAAAGCCAAACGTGCCAGGGAGAGTGCCTGTGCCATGTAGTCCATACTATCGCATTCTAGCACCTACCCTGAAAAAAGTGCAAACTAAAGCCAATACCGAGGATAAAGACTGGACTCCCTTAATATTCCAGGCTGATCCTCTAGAAGAGCAGGGGACAGATAGGTTATAATGGACTGATTCTAACCAGGTGAGTGGCTTAAGAAGATGAAATCCCAGCTTGGTCAGGTTTTAGCTGTTATCCTCATCGCTATTGGTGTCTTTCTCCTGTTGCGGGCCACTGTGCAAAGCTTTGTGGTCGTTGGCAGCAGCATGGAACCCAGCTTTGAAAACGGTCAAAGGCTTTTGGTTAATAAGGTCGTTTACCGCCTTCGCGACCCCCAAATAGGCGAGGTAATCGTCTTTCACCCCCCCACCGGAAAACAGGTTGATTTCATCAAGCGCATTATTGCCCTACCCGGCGACGAAATAGAGATAAGAGAGGGGACAGTATATGTTAATGACCTGGCCCTGGATGAACCCTACATCAACTCCCCCCCCTCCTATAACCTTGCTGAGGAAGAGATCCCCGATGGGGAATATTTTGTCCTGGGTGACAACCGTAATAACAGTAACGACTCGCACAGTTGGGGAACGGTGCCCCGGGAAAATATAATCGGTAAAGTCTGGTTATCCATCTGGCCACCGGGAACTATCCCTGATTACAACCCCCAGAAGTAGGAACGAAAGGTAAAACCCCTGAATTTACTGGCTCAAGCCTGAGAAATGATGAGAAACCTTTTTAAATTTACCGTCCCGCTCTTAGCTATTTGCCTGTGGGGGGCAGGACTCACCCTGCCGGTCCTGGCTGCCCCAGACGGCTATATCTGCACGGTCTACTTTACCGGGATCGGCTGCCGCCATTGTGAGATGACGGCACCGCTACTGCTCACCCAGCTACCGAAGGAATACCCCAACCTGGTCGTGATCGAATATGAGATTTATGGCAAAGAGGAAAATACCCTCGTGTTTGATAACTATGTTTCCGCATATCACACAGACTACCATATTCCACTGTTAATTTTTGGTCAAGAGACATATTTCTCCGGTCATCTACCGATTGTGAATAACATAAGAGGACTAATCGAGGAAACAGATTCTAATGAGTGCCCTCTAATCGACGGAAGCTCTCAAGATTTTAGCGACCTGGACCTTAGCTCACTGCCCGGCTATCCCTTAATCTGGCACCAGGAGAAGGTGTTAATCAAAAGGGGGCCTGAAGGAGATGGGGAACTACTAAAGGAACTACTAACCAATGACAATCTGAGCGAGGCTCTGAAAGGTGTTGAATTTGAGGCTATTGAGCCGATAGAGGTTGCCATTCCCGGAGCCGAGGTCAACTTCGAGCACGGCATTATAATCGATGACTGGATTCTTCAATGGAATGGCGAGGGTATTGCTACCCCCACACCACCCAAACCTGAGCCCATACCGCCAACTCCGGGGCCCGAACCCGCCCCTCCAGAGCCGGAACCCGCACCACCAACTCCGGAACCTGTTGAGCCAAGCTTCACCCTACCCAAGGTGCTCACGCTGGCGGTAGCGGATGCGGTAAACCCCTGCGCCTTTGCCGTCCTGCTGCTGATGCTGGTTTCAATTATCGCCTATAACCCGGGCAACAGACGAAGCATATTGCACGCTGGCACAGCCTTTATTACCTCGGTATTTGTAATGTACTTCCTATACGGACTGGTCTTCATCAAGTTCTTTCAGACAGTTCAAGCTCTAGCGGCAGCTAGATTCTGGCTCTTTAATATCCTGGCGGTGGCCGCCATAGTTTTCGGAGCTTTAAACATCAGGGACTTCGTAAGGTACAAGCCCGGAGGGATAGGTACCGAGATGCCCCTCTTCATGCGGCCGAGGGTGAAAAGAATGCTGTCAGCCATTACGTCTACCAGAGGTGCCCTCGTTGCCGGACTGCTGGTCAGCGTCTTCCTCCTGCCCTGCACCATCGGCCCCTATATCATAGCCGCCGGCATTCTATCCGTGTTTGGCATAGCCGAAACTGTTCCCGTCCTGCTCTTATATAACCTAATATTTGTTATCCCCCTAATCGCCATTGTCCTGGGGGTTTATTACGGAACCAGGAGGGTGCAGGACTTCTACCAGTGGAAGGAAACAAACATCGGTAAGCTGCACCTCGTCGCCGGGATTATCATGCTGGGCCTAGGAATCGTCATGCTCTCAGGGATAATTTAGGTCCCGCCAGCGGGTGGACTCTGAGAAAGGCCAGGAATACCCTCCCTGCCCAGCACCCTCAGCTCCTGCCGAATTCTCGCTCAAGCTGCCCCAGGCTGAGATGAATCATAGTTGGACGGCCGTGGGGACAGGCATTGGGCAGCGTCACCTGCTCGAGCTGCCGCACCATTTCCCTCATCTCGTCATGCGTAAGCAACTGACCGGCTCTCACCGCACTGTGGCAGGCAATCGAGATTGCGAGCTCCTCCCCCCAATCCCCACCATCACTGCTGTCCAGCATCTCCCTGACCACCCCCTGCCAATCCCGACCCGCCAGCCAGGATGGCACCGCCCGCACCAGGAACGTTCTTTCCCCAAAAGGCTCGATTGAGAAGCCAAACTCGGCAAGCTTATCAAGACAGGTTTTCAGGACCTCAGCCTGACGGGGGCTAACCTCAAAGGTTACCGCTTCCAGCAGCGTTTGAGATTCCATTTCCCGGCACGACCATCTTTCTTTAATCTGTTCAAACAGGATTCGCTCGTGAGCCGCATGCTGGTCGATAAGATACAGCCCGCCCGGTCCCTCAGCGACGATGTAACTACCTAAGAGCTGGCCCAGCACCCGTAATACAGGTAGTGACCGGGACGGGG
>CAZHRO010000028.1:0-8521 GCA_964535045.1 uncultured Dehalococcoidales bacterium
GCTTCAGCTCATAGCTTGGGATTCTTATTCCCTTCCCTGGAGCGGAGTGGCGACCGCGCGGTTTTGGCAGCCTGGGATATGGCTACACCTGCCAGTATTCTTAGGAGGCTGCCGCTATGCCAGTCGAAAGATACGTTGCCATCTCTGAGCAGAGTGGTAGCTATATCCCTTGCCTCTATTACGTCAAATAATCTGTCGATTTCCTGGTCGCCAAGCCTTTCATAGAACCTGCGCACCCGGTAGCCCTTCTTCAGTTCCTGCCCTAGCCTCTTCTGCCACTGCCGCTCGTAGTTAGCCAGCCCTCGAGCCGAGAGGGCATCGCTATCCAGTGCTTGGTGCAGGGTATTGGCTGCCATGTCGGCACAGAGTAGTCCATAATAAATACCACCTCCCGTAGTTGGTTTTACCTGTCCGGCGGCGGTGCCTACTATCAGCAGGCGGTCGTAACAGGTTCGAGCTAATGGTTTTAATGGTACCCTGCCGTAGCTCAACTCAGCTTCCGTCGAAGCTATCTTCCCCTGAGCCGCTAGGGAGTTTATCAGATTTTTGAGATAGGGTCCCGGGTTGCGGTGGCACAGCAGTCCAACCCGAGCTCTTGAGGGCGAGGTCGGCACCAGCCAGGCAAAGAATCCGGGAGCTATTTTCTGGCCAAAATAGAGCTCCATCTCTGCTAAGGCCGGCGTCGCCACTTCAGCCTGGGCACCCATGACAAAATGGTTAATACTGCCCCGCCCTGACCTCTCAACCAGTCGGGAGTTAAAGCCGCAGGCAATGACGGCAACCCGGGCGTCAG
Source organism: uncultured Dehalococcoidales bacterium (assembly GCA_964535045.1). Classification (GTDB taxonomy): domain Bacteria; phylum Chloroflexota; class Dehalococcoidia; order Dehalococcoidales; family UBA5760; genus UBA5760. Next base: position 794 of record CAZHRO010000028.1, read on the forward strand.
ATTTCACCTCTTTCCCCTGCCTGAGTGTCTCAACTGTAACCCTGTCGCTGCTAACCTCCAGGGTCTTCGCCGGGGCACTAAATGCATACTCGGTTCCTGCTTCCTGAGCACGGTGGACCATAGCTACGTCGAAGGCTTGCCGGTCTAGAATACACGCTTGAATCTCCTGCCGCTGTAGTCTGAGTACCTTCCCTGAGGGGGAAATTAAGCGGGCACTGTTTACCCGCCTCAAAATAAGTCTTTCATCAACGACAAAAGAGCGAACACACTCCTGGCTGACAATACCGGTACAGCAGACCTTCTTCCCGGGGCTATCCTTTCGCTCCAGAACCAGCACTTTATGCCCCATGCCGGACAGCCCTTGGGCTACCCGACTCCCAACCGGTCCCCCGCCGATGATTGCCACGTCATACAACTTCATAGCTCCGGCGACAGCTTAGACACTAGTTTATGATACACTATTTACCGCGACGATAACTAGGCTTTGGGGGCACATGGTGTTAAGCCATGGGATTAATCTGCGCCGGAATCAGGCAGAATTGGGCGCTTCGATGGAATGCCGGAGCGGCGGGGGTAAGGGCCCGGGGTTTGGGATACCTTATCAATTATCACCAGCTGGCGTTCGTCGGTAAACTCTTCCAGATTAACCCTTTTTACCTCTCGTAATCTACCCCCCAGGAGGCTAATTGCCTTGCTGGCCTGAGCTATTTCTGATTTAATATTCCCCTTCTTCTGGGCAATGAGGCTGCCGCCGACACCGCAGAAGGGCAGGGTTAACTCAACAAGGGTGGCCAGCGGAGCGACACCACGAGCCAGCACGGTATCGAAGCTCTCCCGGTATTTAGCCTGATGTGCGGTATCTTCGGCCCGCCCGACCACAATCTCAATATCCTCCAGCCTGAGTCTGGTGGCGAGATGAGACAGGAAAGCTGCCTTTTTTGCGGTAGCCTCAAGTAGTACCAGCTTGATATCAGGTAACAAGATTTTAAGCGGTATGCCGGGCATGCCAGCGCCGCTGCCAACATCAATAACTCGTGAATCTGCGTTGGGTCTCAGTGCTGGCCAGGCCATGCTCACCGTGAGAGAGTCAAGGAAGTGTTTTGTCTGTATTTCTTCACAACTGGTTATGCGGGTAAGGTTCAGGCGCTGGTTCCAGTCTACCAGCTCGCGGTAGTAGGTAAAGAACTGCTCAAGCTGTCTTGGGCTTAGTTCTAGCCCCAGTTTCCCTGCCCCTGTATTAAGTATTCTCATGATGGGCATTGGATAGCTAAGACTCCTCAGCGCAACTATCGTCTCAAGATTATACCACCGTTGCCGCCAGGGGAATAGCTTTACCTCGGGTCGTTCTTACCCCGGGTGACAATGGGCGGCTTTTTAGCAATTAAAAAAGGGCCTTCTACCCCAGTCTTTTCTAAAGGAATACGCAGCGCGAAACGGATACAGCATTGTGAGAGCGTTATACTCTCTAACGAAGCTTGCGCAGGGACTTTGGTGTGGGGAGGCAGGTGGGGTTACCCGGCCATTAGAAGTGGGGCGCCAGCAATCAGGGTTGAGAATAGCTGGAGATAGGGGGATTCGAACCCCCGACCTCTGCGATGCGAACGCAGCGCTCTCCCTATTGAGCTATATCCCCAGGCTTGTGAGAATTATATCATATTTTGGGGTCTCTTATAAGACTGGAGGATTAAATCAGTAGTCACCTGGACGAGCTAGACAGGAAGGCAAAAGTAGGGTAATATTTAACAGAGTCCTGAACGTCGACAAGGGTAGGCTTTCAAATCAACAAGCGTTTGTTAAATGAGACCCAGGGACTACCGTCGATAATCTATTTACCGATGAATTGACGTCTTAAGATAATCTATGAACTTCGAAACGGTTATCGGGTTAGAGGTACACGCTCAGCTTCTTACCAAAAGCAAGATGTTCTGTCGCTGCAGTGCGGATTATGCCAGTGCTCCACCTAATACCCACGTTTGTCCCGTTTGCTTAGGGATGCCCGGGGTTCTCCCTACTATCAATCAGCAGGCCGTGGAGTATACCCTTATTACGGCCCTGGCGCTTAATTGTACCATCCCTGGCTATACCAAGTTTGACCGCAAAAATTATCCCTATCCTGATTTAATGAAAGGCTATCAGATTTCACAGTATGACGCACCCCTGGGACAAAGAGGCTGGCTTGCCCTCGAGGTTGATGGTAGGAAAAAGAAGGTGGGCATTACTCGTGTTCACCTTGAGGAGGATGTGGCTAAGCTGCTGCACCGCACCTCTCCAGATGGGGAGCCCTATAGTCTGGTTGATGTCAACCGCTCCGGCATTCCTCTGATGGAAGTTGTGAGTGAGCCAGACCTGGCTTCTGCTGAGGAGGCCAGACAATATCTGATTAAGCTGCGCAGTATACTTCAGTATCTTGGGGTATCCACCGGTAACATGGAGGAGGGAAGCTTCCGGTGCGATGCTAATATCAGCATCCGCCCTGAGGGAAGCTCGGAATCGCTGGCCAAGGCCGAGGTCAAGAATATGAATAGCTTCAAGGCAGTCTACCGAGCCCTGGAGTATGAGGCCCAGAGGCAGAGGAAGGCAGCCAGCGAGGGCAAAAGACTTATTCAAGAAACCAGGGGATGGGTGGAGGAAGAGGGGAAGACAGTTTCCATGCGCAGTAAAGAATATGCCCATGACTACCGCTACTTCCCCGAACCGGACCTTCCCCCCTTGGTGCTGGATAGGGCTTGGGTTGAAAAAATCAGGGCGGGTCTTCCTGAACTGCCTGACGCCAGACGGGAGCGATTTGTCGCTGAATATGGCCTCCCGGTCTATGACGCGACCCTGCTCACCAGCTCAAAGGAACTGGCCGATTACTTTGAACGCCTGCACATGGCTGATAGAGCGCTTCCCATAAAGAACATAAGCAACTGGCTTTTGGGACCAGCCAGTGCCATAATGAATGCTAATAATAGCGACGTAACAAGGTTCAGTGAGAGGGTCAGTCCGGAACGATTTGTAAGGTTAGCAGAGTTAGAATCCCGAGGCGTAATCAATACGGCTACGGCAAAATCGGTGCTTGAAGAAATGTATTTTACGGAGCAGGAGGCTGATGCGATTATTGATAAGCAGGGGTTGAGCCAAATCGGGGACGAGGCAGAAATCGAAGCCGAGGTGGTGGCGGTAATCAAGAGTAATAGTAAGGCGGTAGCCGATTATAAGGCCGGTAAGACCCAGTCCTTAAAATTCCTGGTGGGACAGGTGATGAAGTCCACCAGAGGGCGTGCTAATCCGAATCTGGTAAACAAAATACTAAAGCAAAGGCTTGAGGAACTGTAGATGTTAACTAATCTCAACATAGCTCAAATTCTGTTGTCTGTAGCCCTGATAGTAATTATTCTGTTTCAGGTCAGGGGTGGTGGGCTGGGGGGTATCTTCGGGCAGCAAAGCGGTGTCTATCGAACCAGACGCGGCGTGGAGAAACTGCTATTTCGACTGACCATTATCTTTGTTGCTGTGTTTCTGGTAATCTCGATACTGACCCTTAGATTGGGGTCTTAGGCGGAACAGGGCTGAAGCTATACCGTTGAAATGAACTTGCCAATAGGGGAAAGACCATTCATTACCGGCAGGACCCTTCAGGTGTCGAGATATTCCCTGCTGTCCATGCCTTAGGTACTGAGATTGGACGTATCTTTAAACTCAGCTGGGGTTGAGAGGGTTGGTGAGAGGGCTTCCGTAAGCTAAAGAGTCTGAGCGGAGGAGAGTAATTCTGGAAGCGATAGAAGTAGCGCGCCTGGTAGTAGAAGCGGCCAGTGAGAAAAAGGCTACGGATGTTGTATTGCTGGATGCTCGGGGGGTGTGCAGCTTTGCCGATTACTTCGTGATGTGTAGCGGTGAGAGCAGTAAGCAAATTAAAGCCATTCGCGATGAAATTGGTCATACGTTGAAGAAGGTTGGTATTTTACCCCACCACTACGAAGGTACCTTGGATTCAGGATGGCTCTTGATTGACCTTAGAGACGTCATCGTCCATATCTTTGCCCCTCTCGAGCGGGAGCACTATCAGCTTGACCAGTTGTGGGCTCAGGCTGTCCCGGTAGTAAGGATTCAGTAGACGAGTCGCTTATTGCTGGGCAAAGATTTCATCCCGGCGAAAGAAGAGTTTAATCTCCTGCTCGGCAGTTTTTGTTGAGTCAGAGCCGTGGATGCTGTTCTTCTCGATATCGACTCCGAAGTCTCCCCTGATAGTTCCGGGCTGAGCCTTTGCCGGGTCAGTCGGCCCCATTATTTTCCTGATTGCAGCCACCGCGTTCTCACCGGCAAAGACCGCAGCGATTATTGGTGCCGAAGTAATATATTTTACCAGACCGTTAAAGAAGGCTTTCTCTCTATGGATAGCATAGTGGCGCTCGGCTAGTTCCTTATCCAGGTGCAGCATCTTTACTGCCACCAGCTTCAGCCCGGCTGTTTCTAGTCGGCTAATGATAGTGCCTGCCAGCCTTCTCTCCATAGCATCCGGCTTAATAAGTACCAGCGATCTTTCCATTGTTTCACTCAGGCTCCTTTGATGGTTTTGTTTTATGGCGATTGAGCAGACCTTCCAGTTCGCTAACGGTAACCTGCTCCAGGGTATCAATGACCAGGTCGGCTTCGATAAGCCTCGCTTTGGGGTTAGTGTTGGTTACGGCCAGGCAGAGCATACCCCCCCGCTTAGCCGCCGTAACCCCGGCGATAGAGTCCTCAATGACAATACAATCTTGAGGTCTAACCCCCAGTCTTGCCGCAGCTAGGAGAAAGCCCTGGGGGCTTGGTTTACCCTCCCTGACCTCGCTACCAGAAACAACGACCTGAAAAAAGTTTTCTATATCCAGCTCCTGGATAACCAGCCTGATATTTTCTATCGGGGCGGATGACCCCAATGCCTGAGAAAAGCCGTGTTCCTGGAGAGAGCTTAACAGCTCCATTACTCCAGGTAGTGGCTTCACATTATCTCTGGCTTGCCGGCGGAAGTTCTCCTCCTTCTCAACGGCAATAGCTTCTATCTCGCTCTGCGAAATATTATCGCCCAGGATATTTCTGATAATAGTGTCGTTCCTTTTGCCGAAATTTTGCTTAAAATCGTCTTCGGTGTAGATTGCCCTCCGTTTGTGGAAGGTTTCCTGCCAGGCACTGAAGTGGTAGGGAGCTGTATCCGCGATTACCCCGTCCATATCCCAGATTACTGCCTTGTTCTTATTAAGCATCGCTGGCGGGTTTGTCTCCTTCAGCGGGAATCGTGATGTCCCTGCTTACATACTGCATTGCTCTGGCTTCGGTTACCACGGTGCCATCCTTTAGGGTCAGCCGTGCCTCTGTTTCCGCAAACCTCCGTGTCTTTTTATTTACCCAGGCAGTGATGATAAGGGGCTGGCCGACCGAAACCGGACGTCTGAATCTTGCTTCCATAGTTGCGGTGACCCCGCCTGCTTTAGCAAAGCAGGCAGCATAGGCCATTGCCTCATCAAGTAGTGCGACTAGAATGCCTCCGTGGATGATTTCCTTCCACCCCTGATGTAGCTCGGTCGGTGTGAACTCAGACCTGACCACCCGGCCGTCCCAGTTAAACTCCAGCTTTAGGCCGCATGGGTTGTTCTTACCACAGCCAAAACACAGGTCACTAGCCGCAACTGATAGCTCCGATCCGGTTGTCATTATTACCTTCCAATTCTATTTCTAGCTTTTCTCGGCTTGGTGATGTGCGGACGTCTCAGGTATACAGGGTATAGGGAAGCCGGGTCATCAAAATTTCCGGCTTGAATCTGTCTTAGTCCCAGTTCAGCCAGAAAACCGGCCCGCCTGAGTCGGGCTGCCGGCGCGGCAATAACCGCTTTCTGCTTGAGCTGCTTTCTCAGCTGGTCGGAGATGTCAGCGGTTAGTTCACCGCAGAATACGGTTTTGGTTTCGATACGGTGACACAGGGCTGCTATGGTAGTTATTTGTTCACCGAGAAGCTGCTGCCACGTGTCGCCTTTCCTTTGATATAAGGCAGTGGCAATCTCACCTCTACCGGCGTTGAATATCGGACAGACCGGTAGGCCAGTCTCGGCGTGCTGGTACGCCTCCATCTCTAGAGTACTGATGCCAACTATGGGTATGCCCAGACTAAAGGCGAGCCCCTTGGCGGTGCTGATACCGACCCGCAGCCCGTTATAACTTCCCGGCCCCTGGGCGACGATAACAGCATTAAGGGACTTAATCCCCAACCCCATCTGCCCCAGCAGACCTGCTAGATTAGGCAGCAACGTGGTGGTGTGATTCTGTCCGCAGTGCCAGGTTAATTCGCTCAGTATTTTACCATCGCTAACCAGTGCCAGGCTGGCCGTATTGGTTGAGGTGTCTATGGCAAGTTGCATGCTTCGTTCTTTCCCGAGCCGAGATGGGAGTGTTTTAACTCAGAGAGCAATCTCTGGTAGCGTTTACCCCTGGGTTCAAAACGGAGGTGGCGCCAGGTATCGTCCAGGAAGCTTATTTCAATCAAAAGGTTCTCTGGCGGTAGTAACGCGAGCCCCTTCTCCGCCCACTCGACAACGCAGACCCCGCTACCATAGAGATAATCATCCAGCCCTATATCTTCAATCTCGCCGGGGTGTTCCAGCCGAAACAGGTCAATATGGTATAGCGGCAGCCTGCCGTGTAACTCCCTCATTATAACAAAGGACGGGCTTAAAGCATAATCCCTGATATCCAGACCCCAGGCGATACCCTGGGTGAGGCAGGTTTTTCCCGTGCCCAGCTCACCCACCAGGAGGAAAACGTCACCAGCCTCGGCTAACTCACCAAGGCGAATACCGATGCTCTGGGTTTCTTCTGGGCGGCGACTTACCAAATTGAGACAGCTCGAGTTCATCTCTGAGTGAAGTGTTCCCAACCTCCCCTGGTTATCTTATAGGGGTTTCCCTGTTGGTCAACCGGGGTCACTTTACTTTCTTCATTGGCGACCATCTCACCAATGACCGTGACCGGGCATTGGGCGACCTTCTGCACGCTATCAATAACGCTGGCACTCCCGGTAAAAAGCAGCTCATAGTCCTCACCCCCCGACAGTGCCAGCTCTAGAGCCTGGTCGGCAAAGTTTGCTCTAACGTCAGGGTGAACGGGCACCCGGTCAACATCTAGGCGCGCACCGAGCTCACTGGCCTGACAGATATGTCCCAGGTCTGAGACCAGACCGTCGCTAATATCTATTGCCGCCCTTACTCCGTGTTCCAGGAGAAGCTGTCCCTCAGCTAGACGGGGGTGGGGGCTTAGAAAAGCCTTCCCGAGCCGGGCCGTGGTTTCGGCATCAAACTGGAGATTTTTGGTGAGCATCTCCCAGCCGGCGCTGGCCGTCCCTAAAAAGCCGGTAACCGCTATCCTGTCACCCGCTTTAGCTCCCGAGCGGGTCAGCATATTTCCCCCCTGATTATTGGTGCTGCCCACAACGGTAATGCTGACCGCTACCTGTGGGGCGCGGCTGGTATCGCCACCAACGATGGCAACTCCAGACCCTTGAGCCAGCTCGATCATCCCCTGGTAGAGAGCCCTAACATCATCAACCTCAGTGTCGTCGGGTAGCGCTAGTGACACCACCGCGTATCGCGGGGCACCACCCATAGCGGCGATGTCACTCAAGTTTACGGCTAGTGCTTTCCAGCCCAGCTCCTTCCAGGGGGTGATATCCAGGGAGAAATGGACATTCTGAATAAAGGAATCGACGGTGGTCAGCTC
>CAZHRO010000029.1:0-8448 GCA_964535045.1 uncultured Dehalococcoidales bacterium
GAGCAGGCATTCTCTCCACGCTGCTGGGCACTATATTCGGGGTTTCGGCAGCCTTAGTCGGCGGGATTTACGAAAAAGTCGTAATGAGAACAGTCGATGCCTTCATCGTGATTCCAATGGTAATTGTCGTTATCCTGATATCAGCCTACATCAGGCCTAGTATTGCCACTCTTATACTTCTCCTATCATTCCTGAGCTGGCAGGGAGGAGCCAGGATAATACGAGCTCAAGCCCTCTCATTGAAGGAGAGAGGGAATGTGGCCGCAGCTAGATCATTCGGGGCTAACCACTTTTACATCGCCTGGCACCACATAGTACCTGACCTCGGCCCGATACTGCTAGTTGATTTCATCTACGGCGTTCGGAGAGCCGTGTTCATGGAGGCCGGGCTTGCCTTCCTGGGGATAAGTACCCCGACGATGGTGAGCTGGGGCATGATGATGCGTGATGCCTTGAGCTTTAGCTACCTGAATGTCTGGCAGTGGTGGTTGGTTCCCACGGGTGTAGCCTTATCCCTGACTATAATTGGCTTGACCTTCGTCGGTCATGCTGCTGAACCGGTTATTGAGCCCAGACTGAGAGGTGTTGAAATTGCTTGAGATAAAGGGACTGAGAGTCAGTTATGGTCAAGAGGCTATCCTAAATGGGATAGACCTGAAGTTAGGGTCAGGAGAGACACTGGCTATCGTTGGTGAGTCAGGTGCCGGGAAAACCACCCTTGGTCTGAGCATCATGCACTTGGGAGAAGGCACCGTTCGAGGAACCATCCACTTTAACGGTAAAGACCTGCTGGCCCTATCTGAAAAGGAGATGCAGCAGATTAGGTGGAGCCAGATTGCCATGGCCTTTCAGAATGCCAACAATGTGCTCAACCCTATCTATACTGTCCTGGACCAAATTATGGAGCCAATGATAGAGCACAGGCTAAAGAGACGGGAGGAAGCTCAAGATAAGGCCAAGGAGCTACTGGGATATTTTGGTTTGCCGAGAGAGCGCCTTTCTGCCTATCCTCATCAGCTCAGCGGCGGTGAGCAACAGAGAGTGCTCTTAGCTATGGCAATGGCCAATGACCCCCAGCTACTGATATTAGACGAACCGCTGTCTTCACTTGATGCTGCCGCCAGGGCTGAGGTAGGAAACCTGCTTAGAGAAACAGACAAGCACTGTACCAAGCTGATAGCAACCCACGATCTGGATACTGCCAGCAAGCTGGCCGATCGGACAGCCGTGCTTTATGGTGGTAAAATTGTTGAAGCAGGGCTAACCCAAGACGTGCTCTCCCGGCCCAGACACCCTTATACCAGGGCTTTAATCCGAGCCTACCCCAATATGACCACAGTGAAAGACCTGCAGGGCATCAAGGGCAGGATGACTCGCCCCGTCAGTGGCTGCCCATTCCACCCCCGCTGCACGCAGGCAATAGACATTTGCCAGACCAGGACACCGCAACTCACAAGGAATCAAGAGCGGCACATTGCCTGTCATAGAGGCGGCATTATTACTCTATTGTCAACCAAGAACTTGACTAAATCCTTCGGCTCACTTAGAGCCGTTAACTCAGTAAATCTGCGCATTGAGGCAGGAGAAACTTTGGCATTGGTAGGACAAACTGGATCGGGAAAGACGACACTGGCAAAAATGATTATGGGTCTTCATCAGCCGACTGAGGGCGGCGTGTACTTTGAGGACAGCAAGGTCGATAAGCGGGGGAAGGATTTCTATAAGAGGGTACAGATGATATTCCAAAATCCGGGAGAATCTTTGAGCCACCGTTTATCAGTCCTGGAAGCAGTTATGGAGCCTCTTGAGATTCAGGCAATAGGAACCAAGGAGGAGAGGAAGAAAAAAGCAATACAGGTCTTGGGCGAAGTGGAGCTACCCCAGACCAATGACTTCCTAAACAAGTATCCTCACCAGTTGAGTGGCGGTGAGATGCAGCGTCTAGCCATAGCTCGGGCACTGGTACTGGATCCAGCCCTACTTATTGCTGACGAACCCACCGCCTTCCTGGATGCGAGTATCCAGGCTAAGATTTTGAAGCTATTACTAAGCCTGCAGGAGCAGCGAGGTCTGAGTATGCTCTATATTACTCACAATATAGCTGCTGCCAGAAAGGTGAGCGACCGGATAGCAGTAATGCTCGATGGCGAGATTATCGAAGAGGGCCCCTCAAATGAAATCGTAGCGGCACCGAGGGAAAGCTATACTAGAAACCTGCTGACGGCAGCTTCGGCCCTGCGCTCCCGGAGAGCCTAGTGTTGCTCCAAGGGTTTGGAGTCGGGGCTTCTCTCAATGTAATCTTTCGCAGCTGGAAAAGCGTTTCGAAAGCGATTGAGACGTCCACGCCAGCAGTGTCATCGAGCGCTCCTTTAAGGAGGTTAAGAGAAGAACCAGGGTAGTCGGCCGTTTCCCGAACGAGACCTCTCCGCTGGTGATGGGCTTCAGTCTTCTAGAGGAAAAGAGGGTAAAGTGGCAGAAAGGCAGACGAGAGCCGAGGATATTGCCTGGATAGAGGAGGCATCAAAGGCGCTGGAGCAGGAGCCAATCAGGTTGGAATTCTTAGAGGAAGCACCGGTTGCTTAAAGAGATTGACAGAGATGGTACACAGGGGGAGGATATACCGATTCCTTTTTCCACCAGCTATGGGACGCAGCCCATAGAGTCTCTTCCGGTACAAGGTGAGCCTGAAATAGAAAGGCAGCTCGGGCGTCTACCATATCAACGCCGTGGACGAGGTCACCCGATGGAATTCACAACTGGCACCGTGAACGTGAAGTGGCTTCCCTTTCCCAGTTCACTCCGTACTTCAATCTTACCAGCATGAGCTTCGACCAGGTATTTGGCAATCGTAAGCCCCAGACCTCTGCCACCGGTAGCTCGAGTACGAGACCTGTCCACCCGGTAAAAGCGCTCAAAGATGTTGGGCAAATGCTCGACAGGAATACCCTCACCGGTATCAATCACGCTTATCTGCACCCAGCTACCCTGCTGTTCGGCGCTCACAGTAATACTGTCACCCTGTGTAGTATGATCCACCGCATTCTCCAGAATGTTGCGGAGCACCTGGCTTATCCGGTGGGCATCGATGTTAACCAGGGGCAGTCCTGCCGCCAAATCAACCGAAACTGATATCCCTTTTGCCAGTGCCCTTGCCTGCTCCGCAGCTACGGTCTGATTGATCAGTGAGCCGATGTCTTCCGCCTGGCAAACGAGCTTCAGTTCGCCAGCATCAGCCAAAGCTAACTCCTGAAGGTCACCAACCAGCCGCGACAAAAGATTTACCTCTTCGTCAAGAGAGTGAAGAGCGTCCGTATCAGCCTTAACCAGACCGTCCCGCATCGCCTCTACGTAACCCCGGATGTTAGAAAGTGGTGTTCTCAGTTCATGAGCCGTATCAGCTACCACATTCTGCCTCAGCTTTTCAGCACGCTCCAAATCACTCGCCATGAAATTAAAAGCCTGGGTTAGTTCCCCTAGTTCACCCCTTGTTTTCAGACCAATCCGCTGGGAAAAATCGCCGTTTCCCAGACGCCTGGCCGCCGTTGTCAGAGCCGCGACGGGAGCTGAAACACGGCGCGATAGTACGAAGGCAAGTACAATGGCAACTGCACTTGCCAGCAGTCCTCCCCATAGAAGCACCAGCCTCGTCGAGCCGGCCAGTCTCTGTGCCAGAGCATATCCGACAGACGCTTCCGGGCTGACATAGACTGTACCTATAACCTCATCGCTCTCTTGTTTCAGGAGCGTCTTATTTGGCCAGTCGAGAAGGAAGTCCTCACCGGCAAGCTCCCCCTCGGAATCAGCGACTACAATCTCATTCTCATCCGCCAGCACAATCCTCTTCCCGTAGAGCGCTCCCATGTTCTCAACCAGGAGATGAACTCCAGACCATTCTCCCTCATCTGCGTAATAGCGGGAGAGCAGAGACTCCATCCTGGTCAGCTCGATTTGCTGGTCATGCTGCTCAAAATCTTGGATTTCGTTACCGATACCCCGGTTAACGAAAAAATATGTCAAACCGATGCTCACCACTATCACCAAGACGAAAGAGGCGATAAGCTGAGACCGCAGGCTTTGCATCACGTGCTACCTCGCGCAAACTTGTAGCCAACTCCATACACCATCTTTATGTACGTCGGCTGACGGGGGTCCGGCTCCAGTTTTTGGCGTAGATTATAGATATGAACGTCTATCGTCCGGTCAAAACCATCAAAATCATAGCCAAAGACCTTTTCAATAAGCTGCGCCCGGCTGAAAACCCGGTCTGGTTCCCTAACAAGGATTCCGAGCAGCCTGAATTCCACCGGGGTAAGGTTCAGCCGCCTGCCGGCAACTGAAGCCTCATGTTTCGCAAAGTTAACTAACAGGTCGCCGTGCTCTATCTCTTCGGGACCAAGGTTAAACGTCTCGTCCGGCAGGCGCCTCAAGACTGCCCGAACCCTGGCCGCCAGTTCCTTCGGACTGAAGGGTTTAGTTACATAGTCATCCGCACCCAGGTCTAGTCCAGCAAGCCTGTCTTGCTCGGTGGTTTTGGCGGTAAGCATGATGACAGGCACGTCTGATTTGGCACGCAGGGCCCGAAAAACCTCGAAGCCGTCAAGCCCAGGTAACATAAGATCAAGAACCACCAGGTCGGGGTGCGCCTCCCTGGCCAGATTTATGGCCTGAATACCATCATAGGCGGTGAAGACTTTATAACCATCCCGTCTCAGGTAAAGCTTAACCAGTTCCGTAGTCTTAACATCGTCGTCAACAACGAGAACCCTTTTGCCTGCCATCTCCTGATAACCCTCTCCACCTTCACTAACGTTATAACAAAAATGTTAAGAAATTGTAAAGTTTAACCCCCCAGCCTAGATGCCAACCCTTCAGTTCAAGCCACGGCCGATTATGATAATTTTCGCCAAATCTTAATAAAAGCTTAATATTCTTCTGTTATCTTCGGGTAAGGTAGGGTCACAGGGGATATGTGTTAGTATGCCAAACAGCTGGAAGCGGGCATTATTGAGTGTGGGTAAGCGCAGAGAACTCTGGGGTATAATAGCGGCTACCACCTTGTTAGGTTCCGGCATAGTCGGCTGTTTAAGCCAACATAGTGAGCTTCTGGCCCTGGAGATAACGTCGCCGCAAAATAGAGCTGAGGTCACCGAGGCTCTAGTAACCGTGAGCGGTATCGTCTCCCTTCCTTCCGCAGTAATCACAGTCGGCGGCCGCGAGGTTGAGGTGAGTGATGACGGCACCTTCTCCACCAGCGTTGAACTAGAGTATGGGGAAAACAACATCCCGGTTAACGCTACGGTAGAAGGTCAGGAACCCGTGACCAAGAATCTGACGGTGATTCGAATCCTGAGCCTTGAGATAACCTCACCTCAGGATAAAGCTGAAGTTGCCCAGAGTCCGATAATCATAAGAGGGATTGTTTCCGACCCCACCGCTCTAGTAACAGTCAACGGCCGCCAGATTGATACAGGCAAGGATGGTACCTTCTATGCCAGCGTTGAGCTTAACTACGTAAAGAATAAGATAACCGTTAAGGCCACGGTAGACGGGCATACTCCGGTGACCAAAACCCTAACCGTAACCCGGATTTTAGTCCTAGAGCTACACTCACCAGCCTATAGGTCCGAGGTGACCGAGGGCTCAGTAATGGTAAGTGGTACCGTCTATCCACCTTCCGCCGTAGTGACGGTCAACGGAATTGAGGTTAAGACAACTAAGGATGGCAATTTCTCCACCAGTGTCGAGCTCGGCTACGGGGAAAATAACATCGTGGTAAACGCCACGGACCCGGTAACCAGAACCATAATCATAACCCGGAAGCTAACCCTGGAGATAACCTCGCCTCAAGATAATGCTGAAGTTACCGGGAGCTCGACAATCGTCAGCGGTGTTGTCTCTGATGCCGCCGCCGTGGTGACCGTTAACGGAAATCAAGTCGAGACATCCGAGGACGGTACCTTCTCCGTCCCCGTTGAACTCCGCTACGGCGAAAACACCATTACGGTTAACGCCACTGCAGAAGACTCTGAGCCGGTGACCAGAACTGTGACCATAACCCGAGTACTAACCTTGCAGGTAGTCTCGCCTCAAGATAATGCCGAAGTTACCGAGAGCCCGATAATCATAAAAGGGATCGTTTCCGACCCCTCCGCCGTAGTCACGGTCGACGGTCTTGAGACTGAGCTAGCTGATAATGGCACCTTCTCCACCTCTCTTGAGCTTGACCAAGGTGAAAACACGATTGTGGTTAGCGCCACGGCGGAAGAGCAGGAGCCAGTAACTAAAACGTTAGTGGTAAGATATATCCCATCTGAGTAGAGGGAAAAACAAGTCAAAGGAGGAAAGACATATGCACTCAGAGGTTGGAAAGCGAATTAAACTGGTTAGTATCTCTAAACCAGACTCCCCAGTGAGTCCTGGAGACACTGGAACTGTGTGGCGTATAACCCAAGTAGGCACGCTGCGCGTTGCTTGGGATAACGGCCGCAGGTTTGACCTTGACCCAAGAACAGACCAATGGGAAGTTCTGCCAGATTAAATTAAAGCTGATACCAAGCTCCACTCGCACCTGGCTAAACGATAGACATCTGTAGGGGGGCAATATGGTGAAAGTAAGAGATGCTGGTGTCAAGTTAACCTGCCGTGACTGTGGGAGACAGTTCGTGTTTACCGAGGGTGAGCAGGAATTCTACGAACGGATGGGGTTCACTCCCCCCAGTCGCTGCCGAGAGTGCCGCTCTAACAAAGAAAAACAGAACGGTCATTTCACGTGCTCTGAATGTGGAACCAAGCTACCGAAGGGTGCTACCGTCTACTGCGAGACCTGCTTAAGGAGCTTGCAAACAGTCTATCGCAGCTGCTCTCAATGCGGGACCGAGCAAAGAGGCGATACGCTCCTTTACTGCGAAACCTGCTTTAAGCAGGTCCAGATTGATTCGGAACGGAAAATCGAGAAATACAAGAAGACTGCCAGGGCTGCAGAATCAAAGCTGCAGGCTGTCGAGTCCCAGAATGAGGAACTACAAAGGTCGCTTTACGAAACGAAGCAACAAATAACCGAACTGGAGCTAAAGGTCAAGAATCTAAGCCAGGACCTGGAAAAAGCGTATCGGTTCCACGTTGCCTCAGGCTGGCTTAAACCAGCACTGGAGAACATAGCAGGAAGACTAAAAGCCCTAGAGCAGGTAGAGCAGGAGACTAAATTTAGCGTAGCTACCGTAGTTCACCAGATGCAAGAGATGAGTCAGAATGGTAGCTTGTGGAAAATGATCAAGCACCGCATCAGACCATCTCGAAAGCAAAGCCCTGCTTAAGATTTGTCTTCCACTTTAATCTAATCTGAGAACCGCAGCCCCCCGGATTTTTCCTTGCTTCAAGAGAATTAAGGCTTCATTCGCCTCTTCTAACCCAAATTCCTGAACTTCGGTGACCACGGGGATTTCGGCAGCCAAAGCCAGAAAATCATGAACGTCCCTCCTGGTCACGTTCGCCACACTCTTCAGCTCTTTTTCATCCCACAGCAGCCGGGCATAATCCAGCGGCGGAATATGATTTCTCTTACGAATCACAGCCATAACCAATCTGCCGCCTTTTTCAAGGACTTTTAAAGCATTGGGCACCATCTCACCAACCGGAGTGAAGTCAATAGCGCAATTAACCCTTTGGGGTGGGGTCTCACTGACGGCACCAGTCCAGACGGCGCCTAGCTGTGCGGCCAGATTGCGGTGCCCTTGGCTTCGCGAGAAAACATAAACCTTACAGCCCCAGTATCTAGCCACCTGAATGACGATGTGAGCAGAGGCACCGAATCCAAATAGCCCCAGACTCTGCCCTGGCTTGATTTGTGAAAGTCTCAGATCTCGAAAACCAATGGCACCAGCACACAAAAGCGGTGCCGCCTGAGAGTCAGTAAACCCCTCGGGAATAAAGTAGGCGAAGTCTTCCGAAACTACGGTATACTCAGCATAGCCTCCGTTAGCCTGGCACCCGGTACCCACAAATTCAGGGCAAAGGTTCTCATTACCTTCCCTGCAGAAGTTGCAGCTACCGCAGGCAGAATGAATCCAGGCAATGCCAACCCGGTCTCCAACCTTGAACTTGGTCACTTTTGAGCCTAGACTTACTATTCTACCGACAATTTCATGACCCGGAATAACCGGAAGGTCAGGTTCAAGCCTTCCCTCAATTTCGTCGAGCTCAGTGTGACAAACCCCACAGGCAGACACCCTAACCAGAATCTCCCGCGCCTTCGGTCTAGGAACCGGTAGCTCAGCCAGTTCCAGAGGTCGGCTCTCAAGCGGCGAAATCTCCCTCAAAATCTGGGCTTTCATTTAGACTCCTTCCTCTCCGGTATAAATATCCCAGTTTCAAAACCTGGCGTCGGTCAGCTAATCTATCTTGCCTCTCAGAATTTGCGCTCGTTCAAACTGACAAGCTGAAAACGTCCAC
>CAZHRO010000030.1:0-8297 GCA_964535045.1 uncultured Dehalococcoidales bacterium
AGTGGAAGATTATGCCTGCTCGGCCGAAGCCGGCTCGTTAAGTCAGCCGCTTGAGGATGCAGGCAGGTCTAAAGATGTTGGTTACTGGCTGGCAGAGGTATTGGAGAGAGACGAGGACGAACAGGGTGAGCTGTTTCATGTTCAGGTAATGCTGCTGGGCAGCGAAGAGGAGGCGCAGGGTATAAGGGCTCGGCTGGAGGGTGGTGAGGATTTTGCCGCTCTGGCAGAAGAGCATTCACAACACACTGCCTCGCAAGAAGACGGTGGCGATTTGGGATTTCTGGCTCCTGACGATATTCAGGAGGCTCTTAAAGATTTCGTTCTTAATTCTGAAGTGGGAACGCTGAGTGAGCCGGTGAGGGATGATACGGTGGTGACTAAGGGCGGTTATTGGCTGGTTGAGGTTGTCGAGAAGGAGGACAGCCGGCAGATTTCCGATGAGGATAGGAATTTCCTAAAGACCAGAGCCTTAAATGACTGGCTCGATTCGCTGTGGGATGACCCGGAAAATAAGGTTGAAAGTTATCTCGACAGCGAGAAAAAGGCGTGGGCAATTGAAAAGGTCTTAGGTTAGTAAAACTAAACCGGGAGTATTAGGGATGGCAAAAGAGAGTGTCGGGATTGGCTTAATGGGCTTAGGGGTAATCGGGGGGCAGGTGGCTAAGGTTCTGAGCGAAAAGGCCGAGACCCTGGCTGAGCGGGTTGGTTGTCCTCTTGTTTTGCGTAAGGTGAAGGTACTGCCTCAGGATTTAGCCCGACCGCAGGTACAGAAGATGCCGGCGGAGCTTTTTACCACCGAAATTGACGAGTTTTTTGCGGAGCCGGGGGTAGATATCGTGGTTGAGCTTATTGGGGGCGAGAACCCGGCTCTGGAGTATCTCACCAGGGCGCTTTCTAGTGGCAAGCACGTGGTTACCGCTAATAAGGAGGTCATTGCTAAGCACGGAGCGAAGCTGATGGAGCTAGCCGGACGGCAGGGTCTCGGGCTTCGCTATGAAGCCAGTGTCGGTGGCGGCATTCCCTTAATTTCACGATTCCGGTATGACCTGGTGGCTAATAGAATCGGTGGTATCTATGCCATCATAAACGGGACTACTAACTACATTCTTACCCGCATGGCGCGGGAGGGCGTGGATTTTTCTGCGGCGCTAGCCAGGGCTCAGGAGCTGGGTTATGCTGAGGCCAATCCCGAAAACGATGTGGAGGGGATTGACGCTGCTTACAAGCTGGCGATTATGTCATCACTGGCGTTCCACACTGAGGTTAGGCCCCAGGATATCTATCGTGAGGGTATTTCCCGCCTGTCGAGCCGTGATTTTCAGTATGCTCAGGAGCTTGGTTTTGCCATCAAGCTGCTGGCAATTGCTAAAGATAGCGACCGGGTTATTGAGGTTCGGGTGCATCCGGCTTTTATCTCTGAGGATTCCCTTCTGGCGAAGGTTGACGGTGTCTATAATGCGGTTCTGATTGAGGGCGACCTGGTGGATAAAGTGCTCTTCTTTGGTCAGGGTGCCGGCCCTCTGCCGACGAGCAGCGCCGTAATCGCCGATATTGTGGCCACGGCGCAGGAGGTTGACCTTGGAGTAGCCGGTAGGGGGCAGTGGCGATTTGAGCCGGGTAGTGTCATTAAGCCGATGTCTGATATCAGAACCAGGTACTATCTCCGGCTTAATGTTGCTGACCGGCCGGGGGTCTTAGCTCAGATTGCCAGGGTTTTTGGTGACCATCAGATCAGCATTTCTTCGGCTATTCAGAAACTCTTTGACCCGGTAGCCGAGACGGCGGAGATTGTGATTATCACCCATAGTGCCCAGGAGAAGGCGATGCAATTGGCCATCAACGAGCTGGCTCACCTGGCCGTGGTTAAAGAGGTGAGCAACTTCGTTCGGGTGGAAGCCTGAGGGCAGGACTTTAGTTAGTTTGGCGGGTAGTTATGAAGCAGGGAGTTTTGGTTAGGTACAAAGACCATCTGCCGGTTACGTCTAAGACACCGATATTCACCCTGGGGGAGGGGGATACCCCGCTGGTCAGGTGCCCGTCCCTGGAGAAGGAGACCGGCTGCGGGGAGCTCTATTTTAAACTTGAGGGGTGCCAGCCGACCGGTTCTTTTAAGGACCGGGGGATGGTGGTGGCGGTGGCTAAGGCGGTGGAAGCCGCCAGCCAGGCGATAATGTGTGCCTCGACGGGAAATACCAGTGCTTCGGCAGCGGCCTATGCTGCTTACCTGGGGCTTACGGCAGTTATCGTGGTGCCTAAGGGTAAAATTGCGGCGGGTAAGCTGGCCCAGGCTATCATCTACGGGGCTAAGATAGTCGCCATTGACGGTAATTTTGACCAGGCTCTGGAAATAGTAAGAAAGCTGACTGAGAAGCACCCGGTTACCCTGGTAAACTCGATTAATCCGAATCGTATTGAAGGTCAGAAGACGGCTGCTTTTGAGATTATCGATGCCCTGGGGGAAGCCCCCGATTACCTTTTTATCCCGGTGGGGAATGCCGGTAACATCACCGCCTACTGGAAGGGTTTTAAGGAGTATTACCAGCAGGGAAAGGCAGGCCAGAAACCGAAAATGATGGGGTTTCAGGCTGAGGGGGCGGCTCCTATTGTTCGGGGCTATCCCGTTAAGGAGCCGCATACAATTGCCACGGCAATACGAATCGGTAATCCCGCCAGCTGGCAGAAAGCGGTGGCGGCTCGTGATGAGTCCGGCGGCATTATTGATATGGTTGGTGATGATGAAATACTGGCTTCATACCGGATGATGGCAGCTGGGGGCGGCGTCTTCGGCGAGCCAGCATCGGCGGCTTCCCTGGCTGGTTTACTTAAGCTTTCCCGGGAGGGTATGGACTTCTCATCGAGCCGGGTAGTTTGCATCGTGACCGGTACCGGTCTTAAGGATCCCGATGCGGCTCTAGAGAGGACAGGGGGCTTTCTTGAGCTTCCCGCCGATTTGGGGGCTGTGGAGCAGGCTTTAGGCTGGACTTAGGGAGGAATAGAGTGATTGATGAGGCCAGAATCAAGGAGGCAATAACTTCTATTATCAGGGCTATTGGGGAGGACCCCGGACGGGAAGGACTAGTCGGGACCCCGGGGCGTATTGCGGAGATGTATGCGGAACTTTTTATGGGGTTGGGAAAGGACCCTAGAGAAGAGCTATCGGTCAGCTTTGAGGAGGGGCATCGGGAGATGGTAGTGGTCAAGGATATCCCCTTCTATTCAATGTGTGAGCATCACCTTTTGCCGTTTTACGGAGTGTCTCATATCGGCTATATCCCCAATAGTGAGGGCCGTGTGGTTGGGGCCAGTAAGCTGGCGAGGGTGGTGGAAATCGTGGCCAAGCGCCCCCAGATTCAGGAGAGAATGACCACTCAGATTGCTGATGCCATCACCGATGCCATCAGGCCCGATGGAGTGGCGGTAGTTGTCCAGGCAGAACACCTGTGTATGATTATGCGCGGTATTAAGAAACCCGGCAGTGCTATGGTTACCTCAGCCCTGAGGGGCATCTTCCGCAGTAGAACCGGGACCAGAAATGAATTTTTTACCCTGCTCCAGGCCAGGTAGCCTAGTCCCCCATAATCTGCAGGACGACCTGTCGTGAGCGGGGACGGTTATCAAAATCTACCAGCACTACCTGCTGCCAGGTTCCCAGAAGTAGCCTCTTGTCATTGAATGGAACTACCAGTGAAGCCCCGAGCAGCGACGCCCGAACGTGGGAATAACCATTGCCGTCACCCCAGCGGCGGTCGTGGTCATAGGGAATGCCTTTGGGGATAATTCGCTGCCACATACTCTTCAGGTCACTAACTAACCCCGGCTCAAACTCGATAGTGGTCACTCCGGCAGTTGAGCCAGAGACAAATGCAGTAACCACACCGTTACTTATGCCGGCTTCGGCAAGCTGTTGCTCAATTTGAGGGGTAATGTCGATAATATCGCACTCACCTCTGGTGCTGAGACTGATTCTTTTAGTGATTACCATTGAGACCTCCCCTTTCAGATGTTAGAAGCTATTTCATCCCAGATTATATCGTCCAGTTCAAAGACCGGTCCGTCCTTACAGACCTGTTTTAGACCTGTTTTTGTCTTCACGGTGCAGGCATAGCAGAGGCCGCGTCCGCATCCCATTCTCATCTCCAGAGAGACTTGGACTGATTTTTCAAGAAGTCCCAGTTCCTTTTTTCTTTTGGCAATGTCACGATACATTGCCGTAGGTCCGCAGGCAAAGATCTGGTCTGCCCAATTGATGACCTCTGGTGTCAGCAGGTCAAGAACCATCTTTTCCCTGCCATCAGGGGATGTGGTTATGGTTTTCACATCTTCTATTCCTCGAGGTAGAAGCTCCTCAGGGTAGTGCTGAGAAGGATTTGGCTTCCCTGATGGCTTGTATTCTCCGGATGCTCCTCTTAGCAGCTTTACCGAAAGCCCGTCTTTTAAGGCCTGGTTGGCGAGAAAGAGTAGCGGGGCAATACCCATACCCCCGGCTACTAACAGGACTTTAGATGTCCCTGGCTTTAGAGTGAAATTATTACCGAGCGGACCGAATAGCTCGACAGTATCATTTTTCTGGCGCTGAGATAGCCATTCGGTACCTTTGCCGTCTGCCCATACCGCAAAAAATAGGGCTAAATCACCCTTGTCGTTCACCCTGTGAATACTGAACGGACGAGGTAACGGACATTCTTCTCCGCAACGCACCATGGCAAACTGGCCGGGTTCAGATTCCCGGGCTATTTCGGGGCATCTTAGCCACACGAGCCAGCTGCCTGACGTGTTTCTTGCTTCAGGTCGATTGAAGGTTCGTGCGTCAGGTCGCTCAAGTTCGCCGAGAAGTTTTTCCTTGCGGATGACCTTAGCCCTTACCTGTCTCAAGCTGGCTCCTTCAGACGGTAGTCAGGTAGGGGCTGGATGCTGTAAACCCGGCTCCCGTTGACCACGGCATCTATCGCTGCCCGAGCGGTATCCAGAGAGGTGAAGCAGGGAATGTGCTTTTCGGCGGCGGCCCGGCGGATATCAAACCCATCTCTTAGTGGGATGCGGTCTCCGGTAATGGTATTCACCACCCCGTTCACGGTCCCGTCATTGATGATATCTATGATATTAGGGTGTCCCTCGCCTAATTTCTTGCTGATCATACTTACCGCTAGCCCGGCGGCCTCAATCATGGCGGCGGTGCCTTCAGTGGCATAGAGCTTGTAGCCTGCTCTGGAGAACCTCCTTATGAGAGGTAATGCCTCCGGCTTATTCCTGTCCGCAATACTGAAAAGGAGGGCTCCCTTAGGGGGCAGCATTAACCCCGACGCCGATAGCGCCTTGGCTAAGGCGGCTTCAAAGTTATAATCGATTCCCATTACCTCACCGGTGGATTTCATTTCCGGTCCGAGGTAGGTGTCAACCCCAATCAATTTTGACATCGAAAAAACGGGGGCTTTAATGGCTATCAATTTCTGTCTTGGCCACAGGCCAGTCTGGTAGCCCTGTTCCTTGAGGCTCTTACCGAGCATGACCTTGGTGGCGACATTTACCATCGGTACCCCGGTAACCTTGGAGATGAAGGGAACGGTACGGCTGGCCCGGGGGTTGACTTCCAGTATGTAGACTGATGACTCGCCGTTATCGCCGGGCATAATTACAAACTGAATGTTCATAAGACCCTTAACCTTGAGCCCGAGCCCGATTCGGATAGCGTAATCAACTATGGTTTCCACCTCTTCTTCAGTGAGGTTTATCCCGGGGTAGACAGCCATCGAGTCCCCGCTGTGGACACCAGCACGCTCAATGTGCTCCATTATCCCGGGGATAAGGACAGTTTCCCCATCGCCGATGGCGTCGACCTCAGCCTCCTTCCCCTCTAGGTATTTATCAATAAGCACCGGGTGCCCGGTATCCAGCTCCATCGCCAGTTTCAGGTAGCGGAGTAACTCTCCGGCGTTGTGGACTATCTCCATGGCTCGTCCCCCGAGGACGTAGCTGGGTCTCACCAGGACCGGGTAGCCGATGAGCTTAGCGATGTTGAGCGCTTCATCAATCGAGGTTACCCCGGCTCCCGGTGGCTGGGGAATCCCCAGCTCGCTTAGAAAATTCTCGAAGCGCCGTCGGTCTTCAGCTAGGTCGATAACCTCGGCGCTGGAACCGATGAGAGGCAGCCCGCTACGGGACAGTAGTTGTGCCAGGTTAATGGCCGTCTGTCCCCCGAACTGGACGATTGAGGGCGTGAGGTTATCTCCCGCCAGATTTTCATTCTCCAGAATGTCGCGCAGGCTCTCTTCATCCAGGGCTTCAAAGTAGAGGCGGTCGCTGGTGTCGAAGTCGGTGGAGACGGTTTCCGGGTTGGAGTTGACCATGATGCTCCTGAAGCCGGATTCCTGAAGTGCCCAGGCGGAATGAACGCTGCAGTAGTCGAACTCAATACCCTGACCGATGCGGATGGGACCACTACCGATAACCACCGCTTTATTTTCGGCTTCAGCCTGCGCCTCGTTCTCCTGTTCGTAGGTGCTGTAGAAGTAGGGAGTAGCGGCGTCAAACTCAGCGGCACAGGTATCCACCATCTTGTAGACGGGGCGGATATTCCAGTCGTGGCGGAGCGTTCTTACCTGCTCGGGAAGCCTGTCGGCCAGGGTACCTACCTGCTCATCGGAGAAGCCAAGGCGTTTTGCCGCGCGCAGGAGCTCCGGCTTTAGTGGCTCAGACAGGAGTCTCTCCTCCATGCTGACAATATTCTCCAGCTTGGTCAGAAACCAGAGGTCAATCCTGGTTCGGGCGTGTATCTCTTCGATCCCAATTCCCCTTCTCAAGGCGGCCATAATTGCCCACAGCCTGATGTCGGTAGGCTCCAGCGGGTAGGAGCTGATGTTAGCCCCTAGCTCCCACTTGGGGTCTTCCCAGAGTAACGACCTTTTGCCAAACTCAAGGGAACGTATCGCCTTCTGTAAGGCGGCTTCAAAGGTGCGGTCAATCGCCATCACCTCACCGGTAGCTTTCATCTGAGTGCCCAGAATGCGGTCGCCGGAGGCAAACTTATCAAACGGCCAGCGGGGAATCTTGACCACCACATAGTCCAGAGCCGGCTCGAAGGAGGCCATCGTCTTCTGGGTAACGGCGTTGGGGATTTCGTCCAGCCTCTTACCGATGGCTATCTTGGCGGCGACCCGGGCGATGGGATAGCCGGTAGCCTTACTGGCCAGGGCTGAGGAACGGCTGACCCGGGGGTTAACCTCGATGACGTAGTAATTATTACTGCTGGGGTCGAGGGCAAACTGGATGTTACAGCCCCCCTCCACCCCCAGGGCGCGAATAATCTTGAGACTGGCGGTTCTGAGCATCTGGTACTCTTTATTGGTCAGGGTCTGGCTGGGAGCGACCACAATGCTGTCGCCGGTGTGCACTCCCATCGGGTCGATGTTCTCCATGTTACACACCGTGATGCAGTTATCGGCGCCGTCGCGCATCACCTCGTATTCAATCTCCTTCCAGCCGACCACAGACTGCTCGACCAGCACCTGATGAATCGGGCTGGCTTGTAAGCCCCCTCTTACTACCCTCTCAAACTCCCCCCGGCTGTAAGCCATACCTCCCCCTGTCCCCCCGAGGGTGTAGGCAGGGCGGATAACCACCGGCAGTCCTATCTTGGCCAGAATCTCCCTGGCCTGCTCGATGGTGCTGGCGGTAGCGCTTTCCGGCACCGGCTCGCCGATATCTAGCAGCATCTGCTTAAAAAGCTCGCGGTCTTCGGCCTTCCTGATGGTCTCTATCGGCGTGCCCAGGGATTTAACGTTAAATTTATCCAGCACACCGGCATTGGCTAAGTCCACGGCCAGATTAAGCCCGGTCTGACCGCCGAGGGTGGGCAGTAAGCCATCGGGGCGCTCCCGCTCGATAATGCGGGTGATGGCATCCACGGTGAGCGGCTCGATATAGATAGTATCGGCGATGCCCTCATCGGTCATGATGGTGGCCGGGTTGGAGTTTACCAGCACCGAGGTAACCCCCTCCTCCCGCATCGCCTTGCAGGCCTGCGTGCCGGCGTAGTCAAACTCCGCCGCCTGCCCGATGATGATGGGACCCGAGCCGATGATTAAGACTTTAGATGGTTTGGACATACGCTTCCATTATTCCTTTACGAATTCTACTTCGGTTTTTCTCTTATAACGAGATTCTATCAGTCGTTCATAGAGACCTAGGAAGGACATACCTGTGGAATATAACCTATAAACGGCAGGTATTGACCAAGCATCCATCCAGTCAATTAGCTCATCAAATTTAACAATGGCATTCAAGCGGGATAATTGGGATTC
>CAZHRO010000031.1:0-8231 GCA_964535045.1 uncultured Dehalococcoidales bacterium
CTGGCACAATCTATGAAGAGGTGGTCTGGTGTAGCGGAGTCTCCTCACTCCAGGTAGTCCTTCAATCTGCGGCTCCGGCTGGGATGACGCAGCTTGCGCAATGCCTTGGCCTCAATCTGGCGGATTCGTTCTCGGGTGACGTTAAACTCTTTACCTACTTCCTCAAGGGTGCGGCTTCTCCCGTCTTCGAGCCCAAACCTGAGCTGGAGTACCCGCTGCTCACGGGGCGTGAGGGTGGATAGCACATCGTCGATTTGCTCCTTTAGTAGCTGGCGAGAAGCGGCATCGGGGGGTGGCAAAGCGTTACGGTCCTCAATAAAGTCACCGAGGTGGCTGTCTTCCTCCTCGCCTATGGGTGACTCAAGCGATATCGGTAGTTGGGCCACCTTGATTATCTCTCTCACCTTTTCGGGCGGGGTGGACATTTCCTCGCCGATTTCTTTGGGGGTAGGCTCGCGCCCGCGTTCCTGCGCCAGACGGCGGCTTGTTCTTAGCAGTTTGTTGATGGTCTCAATCATGTGAACTGGGACACGAATAGTACGGGCTTGGTCGGCTATGGCTCGAGTAATAGCCTGGCGAATCCACCAGGTGGCGTAGGTGCTGAATTTATACCCGCGGCGGTAGTCGAATTTCTCCACTGCTTTAATTAGCCCGATGTTCCCTTCTTGAATGAGGTCGAGGAGCGACATACCTCTACCGACATGCTTCTTGGCGACGCTGACTACCAGGCGCAGGTTGGCTTTAATAAGGTGTTTTTCGGCCTGTTCGGCCTCGCGCTCAATTCTATTCAGGTAGGCTCTGAGTTGCCACTCATATTCCTGGAGAGAGCTGATGAAATCATCGCTGGTTACCCGCTTTTCCAGGTCAGTTAGGGAAACATCGGCTCCGATAACATCAAGGATTTCTTTGGGCAGCAGGCTGCTGTCTAGTGAAATGTTGATCAGGGTTTGTTCTATTTCCGGAAGGGAGCTGCCTGTCTGGGTGGCGATAGCTTGGAGCATGGGCTGGCTTATCTCATCATCGATAGTGCGGCGCAATTCAGCATTGGAGACAATCTCTTGTAAGCTGATGTCAGGTGATAACCCGAGTTGTTCCAGCAGGCTGCGGATAACAGTTAAATTTCGCCATATCTCCCTAAGCATGGCAAGTATGACCTCACTTGCCGATGGTTGCCTTAGGTATCTCTGGAAGTAATCTTGCTTGATTTCGTTGATGCGTTTACCTTTGGCTATCCTTCGGGCCAGGGTCTGCTCCTCCGCTTGGGTGAGGAGAGATACCCTGCCGATTTCATGAAGGTAGATGCGAACCGGGTCATCGGCGAACTCTTGCTCCTCCAGCTGGGCTAGCGGTGTTTCTAGCCCAGACTCGGTTGGAGGGCGTAGCTCGCGGCCCAGTCGTTCCGGAGCTGGGCCTTTCTCATTATCCTGATTGTGGGTGGGGAATTCTGGAGCCTCTCCAGTGTTTTCCAGCTTCAATGCTCGACTCCTTAGCGCGTATGCTGCTTTCGGCTGAAGACTTCTTTAAGCTGAATCGCCGTTTCTATTCCTTCTTCTTCGAGTCTAACTATGTCAGCCCCGGCGCCCTTTAGTTCTACCTCAAGGGCAAGTACCTCGGCTCTTTTGGCTTCCCGGTTTCGGAGATATTCTTTCCGCAAATTAGTAATGCAGTCACCATACCTCTGCTCGATTCGGTCTCTTGGCGGGTCTCTTTTTTCTAAGGACTCGAGGTGCTCCCAAATTGCGGGGTCAAGCTTTTCCTTAAGTAATGAGGGATTATCTGCCTGCTGCCAGGCAGTAAAGATAACACGGTTTTCACTGTTCTGAAAGTATTCCGGTAGCGGTTGCTGGTTTAGGTTCTTAAGCTCGGGGTACTTGAGCAGGAGAGCCAGGCAGTATTCTTCAACCGGGCTGGAGAGGAGGGGGTGTAGTGCTTGGCTGGTGTCCTTTCGCTTTGGCTCTTCGCTCTGGCGCGGGCTCGGTTTTGGTTTGGTCCTGGCTAGCTCTGCTTCCAGTCTGCGCTCGCTTACACTGACTAAGCGAGCCAGCTTCTGCAGGTAGTGAGCCTGTCGCACCGCGTCCTTTATCGCGGCGATAATCGGCAGTAACTTCCCGGTGGCTAGAGTCTTATCTTTAGCTCGGGTCATATCAAGCCCCGCGGTGGTCATATCAAAGGTGTAATCTACCACCGGTAGAGCCTTTTCGAGAAGGTATTTCCACATCGTTGGGTCTTCCCGGATAACGTTATCGGGATCTTTCCCTTCGGGCAGGGTGATAACCCGTATCTCGGAATCAAGGGTGTTTTCATAGTCCACGCAGCGCAGCATGGCTTCCTCACCGGCTTCATCGGCGTCCAGGGCTAGGGCTATATTTCTGGTCAGTCTCTTTAGGGTGCCCACCTGATTTTCCGTAATTGCGATGCCCATAGAGGCAGTCACGTTGCTAAAGCCGTTCTGGTGGGCGGTGAGAACATCCATATAGCCTTCCACAATAATGGCTAGATTTTGCTGCCTGATAGCCTGAGCTGCCAGGTTTATGCCGTAAAGGCTGCTCCTCTTGTTAAAAATGGGGGTCTGCGGTGAGTTAATGTATTTCGGCAGGGAGTCATCAAGCACTCTGGCCCCGAAACCGATGACACGTCCTTTAAGGTCACAGATCGGGAACATCAGACGGTTGCGAAAGCGGTCGTGGACTTCACCAGTCTCCCCCTCAATTATTAAGCCGGCACTAGTCAGTTCATCCCTGGTATAGCCAATATCCATTAAGTGTTGCTTTAGAGACTCCCAGCTATTCAGGCTGAAGCCCAGCTGGAATCTGATAATCGTTGCTAGTGATAGTCCCCGCTTTGCCAGATAGCCCCGTGCCCTCTCCCCGGCCTTAGAGTTAAGCAGCAACTGGTGAAAGTACCGGGCGGCAGCCTCGTTAATCTGATACAGTTTTTCCTTCTCGTCTTTTCTGGCGGTTGACTCGGCTCTTGAAGGTAGGCTCACCCCGGCTCTCTCCGCGAGCAGGCGGAGTGCCTCCCCGAAGTCAATATTCTCTTTCTTCATAACAAAGGAGAAGACATCACCCCCCGTATTGCAGGCACCAAAGCAGTGCCAGCTCCCCTGTTCGGGATAGACGAAGAACGAAGGGTGCTTTTCGCTGTGAAAGGGGCACAGCCCCCTAAAGGTACGCCCCGATTTGGTCAAAGAGGTATACTGGCTGATAACCTCGACGATGTCGGTCTTTTGCTTTACTTCGTCAATAGCACTCATCGTGTCATTTATCTCTAACTAACGATAGTTCCTCCGCCATTCTCAGGGCGTAGTGGTCGGTCATGCCGGCGATATAGTCAACCACCCTCCGCTCGGTCTCGTCACTGCAGAGGCGGTACTCCGGCGGCAGTTTTTCTTCGTGTTTCGTAAAGTATTTATACAGGAGGCGGATTATCTCTCTCGCCTTCTCTGATTCCTCCTGGGCGGAGCGGATGTCGTATACTCGTTCAAACAGGAACTTGCGCAGGGTGTCGGTTGCTTTGAGAACTTCGGGGCTCATTCCGACGGTTGGGTTTTCTTGGGTGCCAGGGCCAGTGGTTGCCCACGAGTATTCAATAATATCAGAAACCATGGTGTTAATGCGATTTGCGTGGGATAAACCCAAGACCTTAACCGCTGAAAGCGGCAGCTCGCCCTCGGTGATGATTCCGGCTCTTACGGCATCTCCAATATCATGATTGATGTAGGCCACGAGGTCGGCAATTTTACACACCTCCCCCTCCAGGGTGTTTGCCTTCCCCCAGCTCTGTACCAGGGTTTCCAGCCCTGTTTTCGAGTGATTCAGGATGCCGTCTCTCACCTCCCAGGTAAGATTGAGACCATGCCCCTCGTTTTCTAGTATGTCGACAACGCGCAGACTCTGCTCATTATGCCTGAACCCCGGCGGGTAGAGTTCGTTGAGCACATCCTCGCCCACATGTCCGAAGGGAGTATGCCCCAGATCATGGCCCAGAGCAATGGCCTCCGTCAAATCCTCGTTGAGGTTCAGGGCCCGAGCTATGGTGCGGGCTATCTGTGAAACCTCCAGAGTATGGGTGAGGCGGGTAACATAGTGGTCTCCCAGTGGGGCAATGAAGACCTGGGTTTTGTGTTTGAGGCGGCGGAACGCTTTGGTGTGCAGGATGCGGTCCCGGTCACGCTGGAAGGCGGTGCGTATCGGGCAGGGTGCTTCCGGCCTCAGCCGACCCTGCGATAGCTTGCTCTTGGCGGCGTGAGGTGACAGGCTTTCCTCTCTCGCTTCGATAAACTGGCGAATATTAAGCTGGCTAATCATGGACGCTTTAGTTTCGCCTCTACCTTGGCAATTAGTTGTCGGGTAACGCCAATCATATCCGGGCTTACCGATACCGAGGTGATACCCCACTCCACCAGCTTTTCGGTAAGCTCGGGGTAGACTGATGGTGCCTGACCACATATGGAGGCGGTAACCCCCCTGCTCTTGGCTACCTTAACCGCCCTTTCTAGGGCCATTAGCACGGCTTCATCTCGCTCGTCGAACTCCTGGGCAAGGATAGCGTTATCTCGATCAACCCCCAGGATAAGCTGGGTGAGGTCGTTGGAGCCAATGGAGATGCCGTCAATACCGACTTCAAGGAATTTCTCGAGGAGAAAGATATTGGATGGCACCTCAACCATCATCCAGATTTTGAAATCTTCAGACCGCTTTAGCCCTTCTGATTCCATGAGCCTTACCGTGGTTGCCAGCTCTTTAACGGTGCGGACAAAGGGAATCATGACCCATAGATTGGGGTATTTTTGCCTTACTTTCTTGATGGCAGCCAGCTCTAGCTTGAAGACGTCGACATCTTTAATATAGCGGGCGGCCCCGCGGTAGCCGAGCATGGGATTTTCCTCAAGCTCTTCGTATTTATCACCGCCGGTGAGTGACCGATACTCGTTGGTCTTGAAGTCGTTGGTCCTGTAGACTACCGGGCGGGGGCTGAAGGCCTGGGCAAACGTGGTTATCCCCCGGGCAAGCTTGTCGATAAACTCGTCACCTCGTTTCTGGCTGAGCATATAGTTGGGGTGCTCTCCAATGTGGGCTATCATAAATTCAGCACGGAGCAGTCCCACCCCATCTACATTGCGAGAGGCCACCCTATCAGCTAGCTCGGGTTGAGCTAGATTTACGTAGACCTTGGTTCTGGTCTTAATTGCTTCCTGGAAAATGGTCGAAACGGAGGTGGTTTCTATTCGTCGCGCTACCTTCCCTTCGTAAATCTTACCGTGTGAGCCGTCGACGGTGATTATCTGCCCGTCGCTCAGGGTGCCGGTTGCCTCTTCGGTACCGACGACACAGGGGATACCCAGCTCCCGGCTGATGATGGCGGCGTGGGCGGTTCTACCCCCGCGGTCGGTAACAATAGCGGCAGCCCGCTTCATGGCGGGAACAAAGTCGGGAGTGGTCATCTCCGTCACCAGAACGTCGCCATCATATATCCGGTCTATTTGAGAGGCGTCGGGGATTATCTTTACCGGCCCCCAGGCGATACCGGGGCTGGCGGCAACCCCGGAGAGAAGCACCGGGGCTTTGATTTCCGGTTCGACCTCGGTGGTTTTCTTGATGGTGGTTACCGGTCGGGTTTGCAGGATAAATATCTTCTTGTCTTCCTTGGCCCATTCGATATCCTGAGGGAACTCATAGTGGTATTCTATCTGTTTCCCTATCCAGGCTAGCTTGGATATGTCGGCATCGGACAGTTTCTGTTGGGTCTGTTCCGGGGTTGGCACCGATACCCAGATATTAGTGTTCTGGTCGCTGGCTTTCGGGTTTCTGATTAGCTTGCGGTCCTGACGGCTTAATTTCTTGGAGCTAATCTCTAGTCGTCCTTTATCAATAACGTATAGGTCAGGGTTTACCTCTCCCGAAACAATGGCTTCGCCCAGGCCGTATATTGCTTCAATAACAATTTTGTCCGTGTCGCTGGTTATCGGTTCAATGGTGAACATAACCCCGGAGGCTTCGGATTGCACCATCCTTTGCACCGGGATGGCAATGCCGACCTTGAAGTGGTCGAAGCCCTGTTGCTCCCGGTAGAAGATGGCGCGGGCTTCAAAGAGGGAGGCCCAGCACCTTTGAACCGCGGATATCACCGCCTCTTCCCCCTTTAGGTTCAGGAAGGTACTCTGTTGACCAGCAAACGAGGCCTCCGGCAGGTCTTCGGCAGTCGCTGAGGAGCGCACGGCAACCAACCCATCGCCCAACTTCGAATAGGCTTTTCGAATTTCGTCAGCGAGTTCCGGTGGCATACCGGCTTTCAGAATTACCTGTTGCACCTGTTGGGCAACCTGTTGCAGTTGCCTGCTATTATTAACGTCCACTGACTTAAGCAGCTGGCGAATTTTCTCGGTGATTCCTGTTTTCTCCAGGAAGTCAAAGTAGGCGGTAGCGGTTACAATGAAGCCCGGGGGAACCGGTATCCCGGCATTGGTCATCTCGCCGAGGTTAGCACCCTTCCCCCCCACGGTGGGTATATCCTTTCTGGTAACCTCATCGAACCAAACAATGGGCTTTTGGTCTTGATGCATAATTTCAGGGTCCTCCTTTTAGCTTTGGTCACAACCCTACCTGCTGAACAGGTACACTAAATTATATCACAAAATGGGTATGGCGACTTAGTTTAACGGTTGTCGGAGGGGTTTTACCTGTCATTCTAGATGGAGCGCGTTTCCCAGAACAACCTCAGTTCTGGTTGACAGCAGTGTTGATGATGAGTAGAATTAGACTATCAGAGAGGAGGGGGTGTGGCTATGATAGAGATGACAATTGATAGCATCCGGGTTAGTCTGATGAATTATCAGCGGGTGGTGATTCTCAAGGAGAAAGGTGCGGAGCGCTATCTACCTATCTGGATTGGGGCGGCGGAGGCTGATGCTATCGCGGTAAAGCTCCAGGATGTGTCGGTGCCGCGACCCCTAACTCATGACTTGCTGCAGTCGGTCATCGATGTTTTGGGAGCTACGGTTAACTCTATTGTAGTTAGCGACCTGAAGAATGATACCTTCTATGCCCGGATTCTGCTTAGCGTTGATGGGGGGATAGTGGAGGTTGACTCTCGTCCTAGCGACGCTCTGGCTCTAGCGGTGAGGGTAGAGGTGCCTATCTATGCTGAGGAGGCAGTTTTAGATAAGGCTGGTATCTTCCTGGATAAGGAGACGGGCAAGCCATTAGCTGGAGAAGCGGAGGCAGGAAAGGGCGAAGGTAAGAGTAAGGAGCTCAGTGATGAGGAGAAGAAGAAGCTGTCAGCTTTCTACGATTTTATTAATACCCTCGATCTGGACGACTTTGATAAGCGTAAATCCTGAGCCAGAACTGCAAAGCCCGTAAGAACAGGACGAAAAAACTGTTTACCCGGTTGGTATTAGCACAGGAAATAGAGCCCCGCGATTACCGGTTGCGGGGCTTCTTCATTGCGCAGTTACCCAAAGCACCCCCTCTCCTCTGGAGGTAGAAGGTGCCTAATTGAGAGGGGGCTTTCCGTGTGTCAGGTTTTCAGTCAACCGGTAGGGTTTATCTAAAGTTAGAGTGCAGCTTATGCTGGTTTTAGAGAATCTCGAGGGTGGCTCTGGTGCCGGCTTTGGCAGCTTTTACTCTGATTAGGGTACGGATGGCAGCCGCGATTCGACCCTGCTTACCAATAACTCTCCCTTTATCCTCATCAGCAACCTGCAGGGTAAACTTGGTACCTTCTTCATCGGTCTCCTCGTTAACTACTACATCATCAGGGGAGTTGACAATTGACTTGGCGATGTATTCTATTAGTTCTTTCATGTTTTCTCCTTGACTTTTTTGAACTTTTCCATGATACCGGTTTTTGACAGCAGTCTTGCGGTTGTAGCGGTTGGCTGTGCCCCCTGACTCAGCCAGTGTAACGCTTTCTCTTCGTTAATAACTACCGTCTCAGGATCAGTTAGCGGATTATAGTGTCCAATAATGTCAATAAATGCCCCGTCGCGAGGGGCGCGAACGTCAGCCACCACCACTCGGTAGCTCGGTCTCTTCTTGGCACCAACTCGTCGTAATCTGATCTTTACCAATTCTTGATTGTCCTTCTTAGTCTTAATGAATAACATTATTATGCGCTATTAGATGTTTAACTGTCAATAGGTAATCTTCCCCCCCGATCCGTGGACTCTCTCGTAATGCAGGCACGACCTGGGAGCGATAAACCATCACCCGGAAGGTAGAGTGATTTTC
>CAZHRO010000032.1:0-8051 GCA_964535045.1 uncultured Dehalococcoidales bacterium
GGTCCCCGGGATACGAGCGACCCTCAATTGATAACAATAACCAATAGGGGTGCTTGGGACTTACAGGTGACCTGTGATGTGCCGGGTGAGGCTGGTAACCTTTATGTCGAGGGGCTCGAACTTAACGGCGAAATGTGGGGTCTATTCAGTGAAGTGATTAGCCGGGGTAACCAGACGGAGTGCTCGGCGACACTCACTGTTCCCGAAGGTTACCCGGGAATCGGTGAGCAGGAGGGCACGATAATCTTTTGGGCCGCGGAGGCGCCCTGAGAGTGGTCTAAAAACGTGTGTATGTTGGAGGCGGGCAGGCTGTTCGCGGCGCTTCCGAGTAATTGGGAGAGGAAGCCGATTTGTTGGTTAGAGGGTTTCTCATAGCTCTACCGCTTACTATGCTTGTGGGGCTGTTACTATTCCCCAGCCGGGTAGCAGC
This sequence comes from uncultured Dehalococcoidales bacterium, assembly GCA_964535045.1. Lineage (GTDB taxonomy): Bacteria > Chloroflexota > Dehalococcoidia > Dehalococcoidales > UBA5760 > UBA5760. The sequence goes on from CAZHRO010000032.1 coordinate 431, forward strand.
TTCAGGGGTAGGCGTAATCCCCGGTAGCCTTGAGCTGGAGACCTACCCGCTGGCTAAGGCTACCGGCTCAATAGTAGTTACCAATACTTCTGACGAGGCAGGGTCATACGAGGTATATATTGAGGGTGAAGAGGCGGGATGGCTCAGCATTTCCCCTGAGGAGTTCGTCCTTGAGGCGACTGGTAGTCAGGTGGTAGAGATTACGGTATCACCGCCACTAACTGCTGTTGGTGAACATGAGGTCGAGGTTTGTGTTATCTCTCTGGTGCGTGCTTCTGAACTAAGGGTTGGCTGCGGGTTAAAGGTACCGCTAAGGATTATTATTTTGCCACCGTCACCAGTAGGTATGGTTGCCGGTTTCAAAACTGGATCGCCGTTATCCTGGATTGCTATCGCCGTGGTCGCTGCGATAGTTATCCCGGTTGCCATCAGGCGGAGGCGGAAAGCTCGTGAAGCTTAGACGGCTAGTCGGTCTTGCCTTAATAGTACTTTTCGCCGCCCTAGCGGGCGGCTGTGTAAACAATACATCATTACCACCTATCGAGACTGATTCCCTCCCCGGTAGCGATAGTCCGTCGGATGTTATACTATCGCCAGCAGATGCCGGCAGTTCGGTTGGCACTGAATACCCGGTTAGAATCGTAGTCACCGCCGACTTCGGGGAGCAGGTGTTATCGGAGGAGACTGTGGTCGTCAGGGAGGACACTAATGCTCTGGATGCCCTACAGCAAGTGGCTAACGTTGCAACCAAATACGGGGGCGGCTTTGTCAGCTCAATAGGCGGCATCAGCTCGGAATACGGGGGTACCAATAGGCAGAAGAAGGACTGGTTCTTCTACCTGAACGGGATATCGGTTAATACCGGTGCCGGTTCCTATCTTCTCCACCCGGGTGATATCGAGCACTGGGACTATCGTGACTGGAGCTTTCGCCAGTTTGTTCCGGCGATAGTTGGCGATTTTCCGGAACCCTTCCTCCACGGCTATGGAGGTAAGGTCTATCCGACCGTAGTTGCTTATCAGGACGGCTGGGAGGAGGCAGCCCGGCTGGTAGCCGATAGACTGGAGGAACTGGGGGTCGGAAATACCGCTTGTCGGGGTTTAGAGGAGCTTGCGGAAGCTGACAGGGAGTCCAGTAATCTGATTCTCCTGGGCACGAGTGAATTTGAACCAATTAAGGAATTAAACGAGCCCTGGAACCGGCTCGGGTTTTACTGTCAGTTTCAAGAGGGCAGTCTAAGGGTGTTTAACCCCGCTGGTGATTTGATTGCGGAATACGATGATAATGCCGGTCTGATCCAAGCAACCCAGAGTATATGGAATCCGAAGGGTGTCGGTGCTTGTGAGAACGTAGTCTGGATGGTAACCGGCCAGGATGAGGCCGGGGTAAGAGTTGCAGTTGACACCCTGGTCAATAACTATAACGAATTTAAGTATGCTTACGCGGTGGTTATCGCCGGCGGCGAGATGCTTAAGGTACCCCGGTGAGAAGCTTTAGATACCAAGACAAAGACACTCTTGTCCACAGGCTTAATCCCTTCTCCAAGCTGGGCTGGATTATCAGTATTCTCATCCTCGCTTTAGTGCTCGATAATCCACTCTTTCTCCTCCTTTTGTTCCTGTCAACCCTGCCCTTTGTAAAAGCTGCCCGGGTGTGGTCGGAGTGGCTTTCTTTCATGAGGTTGGCTCTGTATCTCTCAGCGGCGATTATTCTCATAAATGCCCTGGTGAGCCCTCATGGTACTCATGTTCTCTTTGAGGCTGCATTTCATATCCCCCTGGTGGGGGCTCCGGTGGTAACACTGGAAGCAATCATCTACGGAGTTACGATGTCAATCAGGTTGCTGGCCATAATCTCCGCCTTTGCCGTACTCACCTTAACCGTTAACCCTGATGATATGATGCTGGCGATGATAAAGATAAAGCTACCCTACAAATCAGTGCTGGTGACCTCGCTCTCCACCAGGTTTATTCCCACCCTGCTTGATGATATTGAGCGAATTACCGATGTTCAGAGGTCGAGGGGGCTGGAGCTTGACAAGGGTAAGCTAGCGCGTAAAATCAAAAGCCGTACCTCTATCGTGATTGCTCTGCTATCAAATTCACTAGACAGGGCAGTTCAGGTTGCCGAAGCTATGGAATCGCGAGCCTTTGGTACCGGGAAAGGCCGAACCTTTTATCACGACATCAGCTTAAGCCCGATGGATGTCACCACCGTGATATTTTCTCTCCTGCCCGCTGCTCTGGGCATCTTTATGGGTTTTAAGGGGTATGGGCAATACCAGTATTACCCGACCCTTTCCGGGATAAACCTTAGCCAGCAGGATTGGTTGCAGTTGGGGTTAATGGCGGTACTGCTGGTGGTGCTGCTACCGCTGGCAAACCTGAAACAGAGGGTTGACCTTGATTAAAATAGAGAACCTGACCTTCTCTTATAGCGATGCCACCCATTCGGCGCTAAAGAATATTAATCTTGAGGTCGAGGGGGGAGAGTTTGTTCTGGTGACGGGACCTTCCGGGGGCGGTAAGTCAAGCCTTTGCCGCTGCCTTAACGGGCTTATACCCCACTTCTACGGCGGGAGAATATCGGGGCGGGTGGTCGTTGAAGGACGGGATACGCTCAGGCACTCTACCAGGGAACTAGCTACCAGGGTGGGATTTGTATTCCAGGACCCGGAAAATCAGCTGGTGAGCATGGATGTCGAACGAGAGGTTGCTTTCGGTCTGGAGAACCTCGGCTTCTCCCGAAATCTTACCGCCAAACGGGTGGAGGAGTCGCTGGATACGCTGGGTATTGCCAACCTTCGTTATCGACGGCTTAGCGAGCTCTCCGGCGGTGAAAAACAGAAGGTTGCCATCGCCTCCGTACTGGCGCTCCATCCCAGCATTCTAATACTTGACGAGCCGACCTCAGAGCTAGACCCCAAGGGCGCTGAGGAGGTGCTTTCTATCATAACCCGACTGAACGATGAGCTTGGCCTCACCATAATACTGGTAGAACACCGGCTTGACAGAGTTCTTCAGTATGCGGACCGGTTAATCGTCCTCAACGAGGGGGCGGTGGTAATTGACGAGAAGGTTAGCGGCATTTCTGCTGCTCACTACCGGGAGCTTTCCGAAATTGGTGTCGGTATTCCCCCCGTGATTCGGCTGTTTCAGGAGTTGCGAAAGCGAGATGTTAGTATAGACGAACTCCCTCTCACGGTTAAGGAGGGCCGGGCGATACTTAAGAGAACCCTGGGAAATAACACATCTCTGCCGGATATCAGTTGGGATAAAGAAGAAAGGCCTGGTGAACTACTGGTCGAGATTAAAGGGCTCTGGTATGCCTATCCGGGCGGACTCACCGCTCTAAAAAACATAAATCTAAGGATAGATGAGGGCGAGTTTATAGCTATCATGGGACGAAATGCCTCCGGGAAGACCACCCTGGTCAAGCACTTCAACCGTCTTCTTATACCAACCAAGGGCAAAATTAAGGTAGCTGGAAATGATACCAGAGAGACGACTATTGCCGAACTGGCGAGGAAGGTGGGCTTTGTTTTCCAGAACCCAAACGACCATCTCTTCGCGGATACTGTTTACGACGAGGTTGCCTTCACCCTGAAGAATCTGGGTTTTGACAGCGGAGAAATAGGGCTAATGACCGATGAAGTATTAGAAGAATTCCATCTCACTGAATACAGGGACCACTATCCGCGTTCCTTAAGCGGGGGTGAAAGACAACGGGTAGCCCTGGCTTCAGTTCTGGTCGCAAAACCCAGGATTTTGATTCTCGATGAACCGACCCGGGGAATGGAGTACCGCCTGAAGAGCGAACTGATGCGCCTCCTGGAGGAGTACCGCTCTCGGGGCAACACCGTGGTCTTGGTGACCCACGATGTTGAGATAGTGGCCGAATATGCCGAGCGGGTCATACTCCTGAGTGAGGGAAGGATTGTGGTCGATGGTGAAAAACACGACATTCTCTCTCAGGCACTCCTCTTCTCACCGCAAATAAACCGCCTGGTACAACCATTCAAACGGTACGGTGTCTCTGACAAAATACTAACCGTTAACGAAGCCCTGAGTATATTGTCGTGAAACCAAGATATGTGTTTCTTTTGGTCATTTTAGGTCTGGGCGTAGCTGCCTTTATGTCGCCGATAGTGAGCCCGTCTCCACTGGATATCCTCCAGAACTGGGGGCTTATGTCAATTATCCTGGTCACCTTAACTATCGGGGCCTTTTTCTTTGAGTTCGAGGCTAAAGCTACTGGTTCCAAGGAGATAGCTCTCGTCGGGATATTGGGAACGGTCTCCGCAGTCGTCAGAATTCCCTTTGCGGCGATACCCAGCGTCCAGCCGTGTACCTACTTGATAATATGCTCGGGGTATGTCTTTGGACCGCTGCCTGGATTTATGATTGGCGCCATAACCGCCCTCGTTTCTAACTTTTTCCTCGGACAAGGCCCCTGGACTATTTACCAGATGTTTGCCTGGGGGATGGCGGGGGTTACCGCCAGCTACCTACGACGCTTTAACCCTGATAGAAAAAGGCTCATCACCTTTGGCATTCTCTGGGGCTATCTCTTTGGGGCTGTAGTGAATATCTGGTTCTGGTCAGCCTTCATCTATCCCCTGACACCAGGAACCTTCATTATATCCCAGCTCAATAGCCTCTGGTTTGATACTGCCCATGCGGTGGCTAATGCTGTCTTTCTTGGGCTGCTGGGTAAGAAGACCATTATTGTTCTCGAAAGGTTCCGTCGAAAATTCCGGTGGCAGGCACTCGGGCAGGGCTTAACTGATGTAGTTGATTTGCACAAGGCTATACTGCTTCAAGGTGGGTTACTACACTTCAGTTGACCCGGTACAGGTGATAAATGATGGGGATGTTTAGGGGTGAGGTTGCCAGAGAACGTTATTCCTTTTAGGTGAAAATTCTAGTAGAATAACCCTGAGATGAAGGAGCGGTTGACCCCTGTCCGGCAGCAGTACCTCAGGATAAAGCGTAAGTATCCTGATGCTATTGTCCTCTTCCGACTGGGAGATTTCTACGAGACCTTCGATGAGGATGCCAAACTGACCTCCCGTGAGCTTGATATCGTTCTCACCTCAAGGGAGATGGGTAAGGGACGTCGAGTGCCTCTGGCGGGTATTCCCTGCCATGCCCTCGATAACTATCTGGTACGGCTCATCAGCCGGGGCCACAAGGTTGCTATCTGCGAGCAGGTAACCAGGCCCGGTGAGACCAGGGGGCTGGTGGAGCGTGACGTGGTTCGGGTGGTGACGCCGGGCACGGTTATTGAACCCGGTCTCCTTGATAGCAGGTCCAATAACTATCTCGTCAGCCTCGTTTTGGATGACGGGGAAGCCGGCATCGCCCATGTTGATATAACCACCAGTGAGTTTGCGGTTACTCAGGTGTCTGTCGAGCGAGCTATGGCGGAACTGGGGCGTCTCAAACCCTCAGAGGTTATCGCTCCGGAGGGTGCCGAGTTGCCCGAATTAAGCACGCCGGTAACCCGTCTTGAAGATTACTGGTTTGAGTCTGAAACAGCCCGAGAAACACTGCTTAAACATTTTGGGGTGGCTACCCTTGATGGTTATGGTTGTAGCAGCCTGCCGCTGGCAGTAAGCGCTGCCGGGGCCGTCATTCACTACCTTAAGGAGACGCAAAAGGGGGTTTTGAACCAGCTAACGCGGCTTTCAACCTACTCCATCGAGTCTTTTATGGCACTGGACATACAGACCCAGAAAAACCTGGAGCTTTTTGAGTCGAGCCGCCTGGGAACTGCTGAGGGCTCGCTGCTTTCGGTTATTGACCTGACCCGGACACCTATGGGCAGTCGGCTGCTGAAACGCTGGCTGGGGCAGCCTTTACTTGACATAACGGAATTGAATCAGAGACAGGATGCCGTTGACTGGTTCTACCGTAAGACCCTGGTTCGCCGCCAGGTAATCGAGCTACTGGATAAGGTCGCCGACCTCGAAAGGCTGATTAACCGGGTTAGAGGAGACGTGGTTACCCCGCGGGAAATGATAAGCCTGAAAAAGGGCCTTGAGGCTATCCCCAGGCTTATCGAGGCGATTGAGACCGGTGGCGAAACTGACGCCATTGGCTGGCTCACGGGTCAGCTGAAACCCCGCCCGGATGTTGTTGATTTAATCTCGGAGGCAATCGAAGAATCACCGGCTGCATCTCTGGGGCAGGGTGGAGTCATCAGGCGAGGGTTCTCCGAAGAGCTGGACAGCCTTCGGCTGGTATCGGGGAATGCCAAGCAGTACCTGACCAATCTGGAGCGTCAGGAACGGGAAAAGACAGGCATAAAGTCGCTGAAGGTGGGCTTTAACAGGGTATTCGGTTACTATATTGAGGTTTCCAAGCCCAATCTCAGTCAGATCCCGGAGCACTACATCAGAAAGCAAACGCTGGTTAACGGTGAGCGTTTCTTCACCCCGGAACTGAAGGAATACGAGTCGGTGATACTCAACGCCCGGGACCGGATTGGTGAACTTGAGGCCGATATCTTTCGCCGGGTATGCCGTCAGATAGCTACTGTCAGCGAGCCCATTCTAGCTACCGCGAATGCTCTGGCTAATCTGGATGTCTTCTCCAGTCTGGCTGAGGTGGCGGTGCGCTACGGCTATGTCCGTCCCAGGTTAAACACGGATGATGAGATAGTTATTGCCCAGGGACGCCACCCGGTGGTCGAGCGGAGCCTGGTCGACATGAGCTTTGTACCCAATGATACCCATCTCTCCAACGATGATGCCCAGCTTATCATCCTCACCGGCCCCAATATGTCCGGCAAGTCAACCTACTTAAGACAGGTAGCGTTAATCGTACTCCTGGCGCAGATAGGTAGCTTTGTCCCGGCTGGTGCGGCAACCATCGGTCTGGTGGACCGTATCTTCACTCGTATTGGTGCCGGGGAAGATATCGCCGCCGGGCAGTCTACCTTTATGGTGGAGATGGTGGAGACGGCCAGCATCCTGAATAGTGCCACCCCGCGCTCGCTGATCATCCTTGATGAAATCGGGCGGGGCACCAGCACCTATGACGGGCTGGCAATTGCCCGGGCGGTGGCGGAGTACATCCATAATACCCCTGGATTGGGTGCCAAAACCCTTTTCGCCACGCATTACCACGAGCTGGTTGAGCTGGCGGGTGTTCTCCCGCGGGTGAAAAACTTTAACGTGGCCGTCACCGAAGAGGGCGGGAGGGTGATTTTCCTCTACAAGATTGTGCCGGGGGGAGTTGACCGAAGCTACGGTATTCATGTCGCTCAGCTGGCGGGGCTGCCTAAGTCAGTGGTGCACCGGGCGCGTGAGGTGCTCGAGGAGCTGGAGGGGAACAGCCGGCGAACTGCCCGGGGTGCCAGGAGCCGTGAGCCGAAGCAAGAGATGGCACAGCAGCTTACCTTCTTCGGGCAGAAACCGGCAGTGGTGGAAGATCTGGAGAAGCTTGACATAGATTCACTGACCCCGCTGGAGGCTCTGACCAGGCTGTACGAGCTGCAGAAGAAGGCAAAGGAGCTTTAAGACTGCCGATGCCGCGGAAGGTGTTGACTGCCAGAAGTGCTACGTGATATAAATTGTTCAACCGAGCGGGTCAATGTCGGTGGTGAAGGGTGGATC
>CAZHRO010000033.1:0-7846 GCA_964535045.1 uncultured Dehalococcoidales bacterium
GCCCTTACCCCCGAAAAACACCCGGTTGACGAAGTCCTGGTCAAACCTAAGACCGGCCTGAGCAAACATCCGCTGCAAATCTTCAAAGGTTGCCTGACCGGAGAACATACCCCGGAATATATCCTGCTGGGAGTACGGAAAGCCCTGGTAACCGCCAGCGTAGCCAGTACCCGTAAAGCGCCCGCGACGGGCGGCATCATACTGGCGTCTTCTTACCTTATCTCCCAGCACGCAATAGGCCTCATTTATCTTCTTGAACTTCGCCTCAGCTTCCTTCTCATTACCGGGGTTAGTATCCGGATGATACCTAAAAGCCAGCCTCCGATAGGCACTCTTTATGTCACGCTCGCTAGCGTTTTCAGAAACGCCCAGAATTTTATAGTAGTCCTTCATCGTCCTCCCCTATTTAGTGCTTAGCATTACACCGTGATATAATTTGTGCAGGGTAGTCTTACTAAGCGCTAATACTCAATCGTCTTCTTGTAAAAGCTAACCATTTTTATTATAGCACCGGAAACCGTGATTGCTGAACTTAAGGAAACTACCCTATCGCTACCCTCAAATGGAAGTGGCCAGGAACAAAGTTGAAAACAAGGCTAATTCTCACTCTGGGTGCATTTTTTATGATATTCGGGTCAGGTAGTACAGGCTGTTCCACAGCGCCGGACTTCGACCAGTATCTTAGTGGCATAGTGAAACCGTATCGCTTCAGCACTCTGGCTTGGGAGGCCAAGACGGTACCCCACGAAGCTGGCCAGCTGATTTATGGCTGGCGTGACCGGACTAGGGATGAAGTCCAGATAGTCACCGACTATTTTTCTACCGTTAAACGGATAGGAATTCTGAAGGCTCAAATTCAAGCCATAAACCACGGTACATGGCAGGGCGACCTGGCCTCGCTCGAAGCCGAACTAAATGCGTTACAGCCGCAAAAATTAGCGTCCGAGAGTACGGTGGAGCGGATACTGGAAAGGCAGATAAAGAGGGTACTTGCTGAGCAAGGCATCTTTAACCCCCTAGATAGCTACCTAAAATTAAGGATTAACTTCCCCCCGCTAAACTTTAAGCTGGAGAAGCCACCCCACCTGTTAGTAGTCTCACCCCGGGACAGGATAGAGAGCATGAGAGAGGTCATCCTCAAGCAGGACATGAGCCTGGAGGAGATGGAAGCTGTTGAAAGCGAGGTGGATAAATTCGAAGTTTCCTCACTGGTCGTCGAACTTGGCGGCCTGGGAGCAACCTACCCCACCTTTGTTACCAACGAGGCAAGCCTGCGGTTTACCCTTGATGCCGCTACTGAAGAATGGCTCCATCAATATCTGTTTTTTAGACCGCTGGGGCTCCTGTATGCGCTGGACCTGATGGGCCTGGCCCGTAATTACGAGATTGCCACCATAAACGAGACCGTTGCCAGCATGGCCAGCAAGGAAATCGGTGCCCTTGTCTATCAGAAATACTACCAGCCGGACGACGGCACAGACCAGCCGAGCGAAAAAGATAACCCGGGATTTGACTTTAACCAGGAGATGAGAGACATAAGAAGGCAGGTCGATGCCTACCTGGCAGCAGGTGAAATTGAGCTGGCTGAGGAATTTATGGAGCAGAAACGTCAGTATTTAGCCACCGAAGGCTACTACATCAGGAAGCTGAATCAAGCCTATTTTGCCTTCCACGGCAAGTATGCTGACAGCCCAACCTCGATTAGCCCTATCGGGACTGAGCTAAGGAAACTAAGAGACCAAAGCACATCACTTAGGGATTTTCTCAACAAAGCGGCCGCTATAACCAGCCGCCAGCAACTCCTGGAAATGCTGAAGTAAGCCGACCCGTGCTATAAGGGGTAAAATTGGAGTCAGGACAGGACGAAGGTGTCTAAGAAGAAACATACCACGCTGGTAACAGACGAGGTGCGCCTGCGGCAGCTTACCGTCGACGAGGCACTACTAAAGCTGGACAAGTACCTCAATGATGCCTTCATGGCCGGCTTTTATCAGGTTAAGGTGATTCACGGCAAGGGAACGGGAACAGTACGCCAGGCAGCCAGAGACTATCTTACCAAGCATCCCCTAGTAAGATCATACCGGCCGGGAGGTTACGGAGAGGGAGGTAATGGCGTCACCATAGTAGAGTTGGCCTAGAGTAAAGATTGGGCTAATGCCAGGTTTTAAAGTAACCCATCTAAAATTGCAGGAGCACATAGTTTTTAGCTATAATACTTATGCTTTTATGGTGGGTGTAGCCCAGTGGTTAAGGCGCCAGGTTGTGGCCCTGGAGATCGAGGGTTCAAATCCCTCCACTCACCCCAACCTTATTCTCCCCGCACCGCTTCACCACCAGGTAAGCATGAAACCGTCTTGGAGGCGGCTCGCTGGGCACCTTCGCAGACGAATACCCAGTGTGTACGGTTCGTAAGCAGTACGGGATAAGCAGATTGAGACGAAACTAGCCGCTTCCCTCCGTCCGGGTAATCCGGCTACCGAAGCCATAACCCAGGCCCCCATAATCATTGCTGCCTGTGCCGAACCGGGTAAGGTAGGCCTTCATGGAGGAGATAATGTCACCGACAGAGATGACTGGAAGGTCGGCATCACCGGCAAGGGTGACTGTGGTACATGTTCGATACCGCCCTCGCCTTGCAGAACCCCGTCCTAGCGGCTCATTCCCTCGGCTCAGGCACCGTTTTCACCCGGGGGTTTTAACCCCGGGGGTGTGGCTGAAGTATTGCCCGCCCTGAAGGGTATAGAGGTCGTGACCGTGACTCCTCTGAGATACCCCGCCACGAAAGCCAAGCTATCAGCTCGGCGCGCTCTATCTGAGATTGCGTTTCGAGAGCGCTATGGCGAAATGTAACGCACCAATTCTATCTCTCGATAGCGTTAGCTTGTCCTATCTCTTCGATTTAGGTCCTTTGTATCAACCCCCCAGAACCCGTTTTATGCGTGAAATACCATCCGGCCTTAAACCATCTCACTCAGTCCATTAGCAAAACCGCCTTTGTTTTGAGAGTGCCCTGTTGTCAGGCACTGGTAGCCAGGGCAAACACCCGGGGTGAAGGGCGGTCTCCCTTAGTCCAGTTCCAACGGGGTGCATTCCGCTACCTTCCAGATAAGCATAAAGCAGATTGTATGTGTCAACTGGCAATATATAGGCCTGCTTATTGACATATGTCCTCACATATTATATAATACCGCCTAGGTGCTACGTAAGATGAAACCTCTTTTGATAGCAGACGATAGCTAACAGAGTGTGATGGGACAACTTAGGGAAAAGGTTAAGGCACTGCGGCAGATTAGAGGCTGGACACAGGAAGATCTGACAAGGGAGATAGATGTCAGCCTCTCTACAGTGCAGCACCGGGAGAAGGCAGATAGCAAACCTGCTCGTCTTGCCCGACGAGAACTCAGGAGACTCTTCAATGAGGCAGGGATTGGTGAGAGTTAGGATGGCAAATGTAACTAATCCAACAGACCTTACCTAGGGAGATCGAATGATTATCGTTCAAACTCCTCTTCGGATTAGCTTCCTTGGGGGAGGGACTGATTTTGAGGATTTCTACCTCAATTACAGAGGGGCCGTCTTGAGCACTACCGTCAACAAATGCATCTATATCATCGTCAAGAAAAGGTTTGATGATCTCATCTGCGTTAATTATTCCAAACGTGAAACTGTAGAAAAGGTAGAGCATTTACAACACGAACTAATCAGGGAAGCGATGCGCGTCGCTGGCGTAGACAAAGGAGTAGAAATAACCACACTCGCCGATATCCCCAGTGAAGGCACCGGGCTCGGCTCATCCAGCAGCGTTACCGTGGGTCTACTTCATGCTCTTTTTTCATATCGTGGTGAACTCAAGACAGCAGAAGCGCTAGCAAACGAGGCTTGCAATATAGAAATAGATATCCTAGGGAAGCCTATTGGGAGGCAGGACCAATATATTGCTGCCTACGGAAATATGCGCTTCACTACTTTCAGCAAGAATGGCATAACGGTCGAAAAGGTAATGCTCCCCCCCGGTGAGAAGAAGAGACTAAACGATAACCTGCTCCTCTTTTATACGGGTACCACGCGACAGTCCAGCGAAATCCTGTTTGAACAGAAGGCAAATATCAACCGTAAAATAGACGTGCTTATAAAATTAAGCGGCCTAGCATTTAAGGCAAAGGAATCAATACTCCGTAGAGACTTCGACCAGTTCGGCGAGATTATGCATCAAGGATGGGAACTAAAAAAAGGACTTAACGACAAGATAAGTAACCCTAGAATTGATGAATTGTACGAAACGGCACGAAAGGCCGGGGCGCTTGGCGGTAAGATAACCGGGGCTGGTGGAGGCGGGTTCCTGCTGCTCTACTGCCCCCGAGATAAGAAAGACGCCGTTTATAAGGCTCTTGAAAACTATAGAGAATTACCTTTTAGCTTTGAAGATGATGGGAGTAAGGTCATCTTTAACTACCGGAGAAATGGATAAATGAAACAAAAACAAGACACCAGACCACTTGAAACCTATATCTCGCAGGTTAAAGCTACTCTGGGTAAACTCCCTATGGAGGAAATTGGGCGTGTCATTGGGGTGCTGAATGAGGCGAGGATGAGAGGAAGGAGGGTCTACACCTTCGGCAACGGTGGCTCTGCGGCTACCGCCTCGCATTTTGCCGGCGACCTTTTGAAGGGAGCAATTTGCCACGGAAAACCCCGAATTAGAGCGCAGGCACTTGTAGACAGCATGCCTGCCTTTTCCGCTTGGGCAAATGACACTGCCTACGATAAAGTATTTGCCGAGCAAATTGAGAGCTTTACTGTAGCCGGCGACGTAGTCATTGGCATTAGCGGCAGTGGAAATTCTCCCAATGTAATAAAGGGCATGGAGACCGCTAGAAAAAAGGGGGCCTTCACCATTGGCTTTGTCGGCTTTGAAGGCGGAAAGCTCAAAGATGTCGTAGACCTCCCCATAATTGTTCCTTCCGAATCCATGGAACAGATAGAAGATATCCACCTCTTCCTCTGCCACCTGATAACCTGCTGTCTAAGAGGCGACAACAATTCACAAAATAGATAACGAACAAAGACACATGAGTCAAAAGTTGGAGGCATGAGAGAACCTTGGACCAGAAAAACAGGGGCAATATTCTAGTAACTGGCGGGGCAGGATACGTCGGCTCAATAGTCTCAGAAGAGCTATCGAAAAACGGTTACCAGGTTATTATTATGGATAATCTCCAGCAGGGACACAGAGAGGCAGTCCCCCGCGGTACCGAGTTTATTCACGGCGACATCTCTGACACTCAAGCACTGGAGCAAGTATTCAAGCAAAACAACATTGATGCTGTTATGCATATGGCAGCGGAGACAGTGGTGGAATATTCCATGAGTGAGCCGAAAAGGTTTTTCCACAGTAATGTGGTGGGAGGCATAAATCTCCTTGATGCCATGCTGAGGCATGATGTCAGTAGACTTATCTTTTCCTCCAGTGCCGCAGTCTATGGTGAGGCACGGAGCATCCCCATAGAAGAAGAAGCCCCTCAAAATCCGACCAATGCCTATGGAGAATCCAAGCTCATGTTCGAGCACATACTGAAGTGGTACGAGAAAGCCTATGGCCTGAAATACATCTCCCTGAGATATTTCAACTGTGCCGGGGCAAGTAACCTCCTGGGGGAAGACCATCACCCGGAGACGCATCTCATTTCCAATATACTCAGGGTGGCTCTCAATAGAGGTAACCCAGTTCCCATATTTGGTACTGATTATCCAACGAAGGATGGGACCTGCGTGCGGGATTATGTCCACGTGCTGGATATTGCTCAGGCTCAGCTTCTGGCTTTGCAGAGACTCAGTGAAGCCGAGCTGTCTTCGGAGCAGTCCAGCAGGGTATACAACCTGGGCACCGGGGAAGGTTACTCGGTGCTTGAGGTGATTGACGCGGCGAGGAGAATCACCAGAGATGAAATCTCGGTCAGAGACTGCCCTAGGCGCCGGGGAGACCCAGCAGTCCTCGTAGCAAGTTCAAAGCGGGCAAGGCAGGAATTAGGCTGGCAACCTAAATTCCAAGACCTTGACTCAATAATCAGAAGCGCCTGGAACTGGATGAGCACGCACCCGAATGGCTACGAACGGTGATTCTGAAAGGCAACGTCAATATTCAAAAGATAAATGATGATACGAAACCGAAAGGGCCCAGATAAAAGGTGAGCAGCAGAGCGGTATTTCTGGATAGAGACGGCACCATCGCCAAAGACGTCCACTATTGCAGCCGGGTGGAAGACTTTCAGATTCTACCCACGGTTCCGGAGGCTATAAGGCTTTTCAATGAAGCCGGTTTTAAGGTTATTGTCGTCACCAACCAGTCGGGAATTGCCCGAGGTTACTTCACCGAGGAGACACTGGCGCAAATTCATCAAAAAATGAAAGACGAACTGAGTAAATATGAGGCTAAAGTTGACGGCATCTACTACTGCCCCCACCACCCCGATGATAGCTGTGAGTGCCGCAAGCCAAAGACTGCGCTTTTCCACCGGGCGGCAAAAGAACACGATGTTGACCTGCAAAACTCCTATGTGATTGGTGACATGCAGATGGATATAGACGCGGGTAAGGTTATCTCGTGCAAGACCATCTTAGTCACCACCGGGCCGGCGGCACCCGGCCCTAATTCCCAGTACCCAGCGGGCCTGCCGGACTACACAGCAGACAGCCTCTTAGAAGCAGCACAATGGATTACCTCAAAGCAAAGGCTGTTAAGTGTAGTTATTCCGGTCAAAGATGAAGCAAAACATATTGGTGATCTTATTTCCAGAATCGGGGAGAGTTTAAACGGTCATCCTTACGAGGTAATTGTAGTTGACGATGGCTCTAGAGATAAAACAAGCCGGGTAGCCCGAAAGAATGGAGCAACAGTAATTATGCACGATGGGAATCAGGGTAAAGGCACCGCTATGAAAACTGGGGTACGAAACGCTTCTGGAGACATATTTGTCTTCCTCGATGGTGATGGTGCCCACGAACCGCAGGATATACCAGGAGTAGTTGCCCCAATTCTAGAGGGGAAAGCCAGCCTCGTTATCGGGTCACGAACTTTACCACAGTCCAGAGTCACCGCCTCTCCTCTCACCAGAAGACTCACCAATAATATGGCTTCTCTTATCATATCAGTTACAATTTCTTTCCTCCTGCCCCTGGCAGTCCTGACCAACCGTTTAGGTCGACTGCTCAAGCTAACCCGAAGAAACGGGGCAACTCAACCAACCAAACCGAGATACATCAGGATAACCGATTGCACCAGTGGCTTCAGGGCCATAACCAGACAGGGATGGCAGAGTCAAACTCTGATATCCCAGCGGTTTGAAATAGAGACTGAGATGATATATGAAGCAGTGAAAAAAGGACTTGTGGTCGTGGAAGTACCGATAGGCTGCCACTGGGACAAACGATTTTCCGGACTTTCTATCTTCGGTGATGGCTTCAGGACCCTGAAGCTACTGTCACGGAAGCTCCTGAACGATGTTAGAGGAACACAAATAGAAAAAGACCAAAGGAGGACTGAATAATGGAGCGAATATTAGTTACCGGAGGCGGAGGGTTTATCGGGAGCCATCTGGCAAGACATCTCTACCAGCAAGGATACTTCGTCAGGTGTGCCGACATCAAATACGATGACTATATCAGAGAGGACTACTGTAACGAGAAGCGCCTGCTGGACCTGCGAATACTGGATAACTGCCTTAAGGCTACGGAGGGAATCGACAAGGTCTACAATCTGGCGGCCAACATGGGTGGCATTGGCTTTATTACCTCGGTGAACGCCGATGTGATGCACGATAACGTCTTGATAAATACCTACATGCTGGAA
>CAZHRO010000034.1:0-7845 GCA_964535045.1 uncultured Dehalococcoidales bacterium
ACCGGCAAAAATCCCTCTTCTTCCAGTGGATAAAGTCCGTCGGTCTGCTGCTATTACCCCGCCTCTGCCTATTTGAATGCTGCCGTTCTTGATAAAAGAGGTGTCCGGTCTCTGGCCTATGGCTTCAATAACCATGTCTACCTCGACTACATAGTTAGACCCGGCGACAGGATTTGGGGTTCTTCTGCCACTTCGGTCGAATTCCCCCAGCTCCATACGGACACACTCAAGCCCGGTAACCTTACCGCCATTGCCAACGATTCTAGCCGGTGCTGTCAGATAGTGGAGGTGAACTCCTTCTTCCTCGGCAGCTTCTATCTCTTCAGCTATAGCGGGCATATCCTTCTTCTCACGTCGGTAAAATATGCTTACTTCGTCAGCGCCCTTTCGTAAAGCCACTCTGGCAGAATCAATAGCTGAGTTGCCACCGCCAATAACTACCACCTTCTTGCCCACCGGTACTTCCTTGCCTAAATTTACCTCCCTGAGAAATTCAATGGCGTCATAGACTCCTTTCACGTCTTCACCGGGAATGCCTGCCTTAATTCCTTGATGAGCACCGGTAGCGATGAACACTGCTTTATAGCCGTCGTTAAACAATGATTCAATATTGTTAGCCGGTGTATTTAGTCTTATATCCACCCCAAGATTTTCGATCTCCTGGATCTCCTTTCTCAGTATATCCTTGGGCAGACGATACTCAGGGATAGCCACCGCCAGCATACCTCCAGCCACAGGGAGAGCCTCAAACATCGTAACCGGGTATCCCTCTAATGCTAGGTCCCAAGCTGCTGACAGACCGGCAGGACCAGCCCCGATAATAGCCACCCTATACTCTTTCCTCTCCTTTATCCGAGGAGTATATTTAACCCCCAAATTAAAAGCGTAGTCAGCAACAAATCTCTTAAGATCCCTGATGGCTATGGGCTCATCAATCTGAGACCGATTACACTTAAACTCGCAGGGATGATGACATACCCGGCCACATACCGCCGGTAGGGGGTTACGTTGCTTGATTAAACAGTAAGCCTCAGCGAACTTACCCTCCTTGATCAAACTGACATAACCGGGGATGTCAAGTTCTACAGGGCAGGTATGCTGACAAGGAGACCTAAATAGACTCTGACAAACGGCCGCCGGGCACTTTTTATCTATGATATGAGCCTCATACTCCTCACGGAAGTGTCGCAGTGTAGATAAAACTGGGTTGGGGCTTGTTTGCCCCAGTCCACATAGAGAAGTGGAGGCAACCATCTCAGCCAGTTCTTCTAGAATATCTAGGTCTTTAAGTGTCGCTTTACCCTGGCTGATTTTGTTCAGGATTTCCAGCATCTCGGGAATCCCAGCCCGACAGGGGGTACATTTACCGCAGGACTCATCCTTGGTGAATTGAAGGAAGAACTTAGCCACATCAACCATACAGCTATCTTCATCCATCACCACAACCCCACCGGAACCCATAATTGCGCCTAGAGCCGTAACCGCCTCATAATCAATCGGCGTATTCAGGTGCTCAACAGGGATGACTCCTCCAGACGGTCCGCCTATCTGAACTGCCTTAAACTTTTTTCCATTGGGTATTCCTCCGCCAACATCGAATACGAGCCTACCTAACGATGTCCCTAGGGGAACTTCCGCCAGCCCGGTGTTATTTACCTTGCCTACCAGGCTGAAGGTCTTTGTCCCCTTGCTTCCTTCACTGCCAACGCCCGAGAACCAATCAGATCCCCTTGAGATAATAGAGGGGACGTTTGACCATGTCTCCACATTGTTAATTGTAGTCGGCTTGCCAAAGAGCCCTCCCCCAACGTTTGCCGGAAAGGGAGGTCTTTGCCTTGGATTCCCCCTCTTCCCTTCAATGGAACCCAGAAGGGCGGTTTCCTCACCACAGACAAAAGCCCCGGCACCGGGAAAGATATCAATAGAGAACTCAAAATCGGTGCCTAGGATATTCTTGCCCAGAAGCCCGTACTCTCGGGCTTGAGCGATGGCGTGGCTTAGAGTCTCAATAGCCAGGGGGTATTCGGCACGGACGTAGGCATATCCCTGGCGCACATTCCCTATGGCATAGGCGCCGATGGCCATCCCCTCGATTACGGAGTGTGGATTGCCCTCAAGAACAGAGCGGTTCATATAAGCCCCGGGGTCGCCTTCGTCCCCATTACAAACTACGTATTTTTCATCGGCTTGCGCGCTACGGACAAACCCCCACTTTACGGCGGTAGGGAAGCCGGCACCCCCCCGACCCCGTAACCCGGCTTTCTTAATCTCATTGATAACCTCCTCTGGACTCATCTGTATTAGAACCTTAGCCAAGGCTTCATAGCCACCTCGGCCAATATACTCATCAATGCTCCAGGGGTCGATGAAGCCATTGTTATGTAGCACCCGTCTCTCTTGGTGCAAATAGAACGTAATCTCACTGTAAGTTGGTATTGGCTTTCCACTTACCGGGTCGTGGTAGACAAGCCTTTCCACTATCTCTCCGTTTAGTAGATGGTGCTCTACAATCTCTTCGACATCCTCAGCTTTTACTCTCGTATAGAGGGTATCCCCCGGATTGATTAAAACTATAGGGCCCATCTCACAAAGACCATGACACCCTGTTCCTGTGAGCTTGACCCTCTTATCTAACCCTTTTGCTTTGGTAGTCTCCTCAAATGCCTTGGCTACTTTTTCTGAGCCGGAACCTGTGCAACCACTCCCTCTGCAAACCCGAACATTAATTTCCGGCGCTGTCTTAATCTTAGTTAAGTCACTATCTTCGCGCACACTGAAACGCGGTTCGATACTTGCCCTTAAGCTTTGCAGATCCTCTATTGATGAGATTGGCACCACTCTTCTTTCTCCTATTTATATAAATCCAAGATGTCCTTTAATTTACTTGCCTTTACCTTACCATGGACATCGCCGCCGACAGCCATTACCGGAGATAATCCACAGCAACCCAGGCAGCGGACGGTTTCCAGAGAGAACCTGCCGTCGTCGGTAATTCCCTCAGGTTCCAGCCGCCACTCCTTCTTCAGGGTATCCAGAAGCCTCTGGCCTCCCTTAACATAGCAACTGGTACCCATACATACTTGAATTACATACTTACCCTTAGGCACCAAAGAGAAGAAGTGATAAAAGCTGATTATCCCGTATACCTCACTGATTGGAACCTTTAAATCTCTGGCGATGGTCTTTATTACCGGTGCTGGAAGGTATCCAAATAACCCTTGTGCCTGCTGCAATACCCGTATAAGAGCACCAGCTTGCCCTTGGGTATTATCGATTATCTCCTGAATTTCCCTGAAGATCCTCCCAGCATACCCGGCTGTAGCCTCTCTCCCTGAGCGCATCCCGCTCCTAGTTGCTGTCATCTCATACCTCCTGCTGGGATAGTGTGTGGTAAGTGGTAATGTAGTAGTATATGGCAATAACTATCGGCTGATTTGGTCAAGATATACCTTTCTCTCATATTTTAACCCAGAGAGCATGTATACCAAGCTAGCATATCTTCACTAAACAAACGCCACCCATGCTCTTCAAGTGAGTACTGTCTACGTAACTCGGCGTCATAGCTACTATCTAATCCCGGGCCTCCGTTTTTCAAGTTATTTCAAAGCTTCTTTCGGAGTAGCATCAAATCCCTTGCCACGAAGCTTAATCTCTACCCGCTCGCCCTGTCCCCACCTCTTGTAAACTCGGCAGTTCTCGCAGATCTCGGTACCATCGCCTCTCGCCCCGTAATCCATAAGTTTGCAGTAGGTACCTTCAATCTGCCAGCACGGCAGGGTGCGATACTTGAATGCCGGACACTCATTCCTCATTGCCTCAGGGCAACGGAACATCTCCCAGCAGGGTGTCTTTCCTTCCCAGAAGCCCAGGGCTGGCTCTGCCAAGACCTTCCCTTTTACTTCACTAATAACCCTCTCTACCTCAGCAATATCCTCTACCGTGGTAACACCCCTCAGGATCTCTTCCACCTGTTCAGCCACTTTTGTCTTCACTGTCTCTGTCCCTCCTTTCTTTTCAATGTTTATGGCTTGCGCTTCATATGCCTTGGGTACTATCTCTACCTCATCATATTGGAAGCCATAAATCCTGCCTTTGCGCTCGCCAGAGGTCATCTTCACCCACAAAGGATAGACGGTATATTTTTCGAACTCCTGGATTTGCATATCTACTATCCTTGCATTTTCACCTACCACCTCTGGCATTGAATCGCATTTACTAATCTTTACCATGTCACCTATTTTCATTGTCCTCTCCTCCCTTCCTAGCATTTTCAGCAGATTTTGATTCACCTCCGCTGTATTCATTGCTTCCCTCCTCATCATTATCCCTGTTCTCCACTTTCATTTAACAACATGGTAAATCTAATGCCATCCGTCTTTGTGCCTATTTCCCACTTTGCCTTAACGTAAGTATCAAGCCACCTGTTAGGCATTTTTGCTTAGGCATTTTCACCTACACGGTCGCCCAATAGCATCCCTGGCCACTATGGTTGAATCTAGTACTTAAACGTCTTATACTCTATGGTAGAAAAAGGCCATGAATACTATCAGGATTCTACTTGCTGAAGACCACGTGGTAGTGCGTCAGGGTACCCGCCAACTCCTGGAGCGTGAGCATGATTTTGAGATTGTCGGTGAAGCTAGCGACGGTGAGGAAGCTGTCCGACTGACCGGCCAGCTTAAACCTGATGTGGTCGTTATGGATGTTGCTATGCCCAAACTTAGTGGCATCGAGGCTACCAAGCAAATCAAGGCTATCTTGCCGGCGACTATTGTGCTTGTTCTTACTGGCTACGATTATGATGAATATATTTTCAGCATGCTGGAAGCAGGCGCTGCCGGCTATCTGCTGAAGAACGTGAGTGGCGATGAGTTGATTGATGCTGTCCGGGCAGTCTGTGCCGGCGAGCCGATGATTCATCCTACCGTTCTGCGCAAATTGATGACGCGCTTCAAGACTCCAGCTGCTGGGCAAGCGCCGGTTCAGTCTCTGACACCCTTGAGTGAGCGTGAGAAGGAAGTACTCAAGATAGCCGCCCAAGGTATGAGTAATAGAGCTATCGCTAGCGCCCTCTTTATCAGTGAACGCACTGTCCAGGCCCATATGAGAAGTATCTTCAATAAGCTGGGAGTTGGTTCTCGTTCCGAGGCAATAATATACGGTCTAAAAAATGGGTGGTTTAACCTTGAAGACCTCCCATAAGAGGTTATCAATTCTTGGGTTTCACCGATGAAGCTTATGCGAACTCACAATTTTTGGCTTATCATTGCCTTTTTTGCCCTGGCTTGTGTACTTCACTACTGTGAGTTAATAGGTTTCTCTGGTACAATCTGCCCCAGCTCCTACTTCGGCCTGACCCGACATGCCCTGGACCGCATTCTTTTTTTGGTATCTATAATCTATTCTACAATTCTCTTCAGGCGAAAGGGTGGCTTGATCACCTCTTTCGCTGCGCTGGCGGCCATGCTACCCCGCGCCATTCTTATCTCGCCAGTTCCTGAAGATGCCCTTCTGGAGACGGGGGCCATCCTTGCCATAGGTATGCTGGCCTCGTGGGGTATTTGGACGCGGGCAGAGGGAAGGGATAAAAGCGAAGCGGCTTTAGCGAAGCTACGGTCGTCACACGAGATTCTTCAGCATTATGTTCAGTCCGCGAGAAAGAATGAAAAACGCCAGACTATACTTAATACTATATCTACCCTGCTAGGCGAGTCCCTAGAGCTCGATAGGATAATAACCAAAAGTATCCACATGGTATCAGAGCTAATGGAGGTAGAGGTCTCTCTGCTATTCTCCCTGGATGAGGAGACCCAAGAACTGAAGCTTGCTGCCTATGAAGGTGTATCTGATGAATTTGCCCGGGTTGTAGACGGGATAAAGATTGGCGAGGGCCTTTACGGAGAGGTAGCCAAGACGTGCCAACCTATGGTAGCTGACAATACCTCTGACGACTCCAGGCTGACGCTGCCTGAGGCTAGTAAGATGCGAATCCAAATCCAGCTTATTGTACCGATGGTTCTCAGGGGCCAAATTAGGGGGGTACTCTGCGTAGCCATGCGCCGCCCCAGGCAATTTTCTCTCGAGGATATGGAGCTGCTCACCGCTGTTGGTGCTCAAATCGCCACCGCCATGGAAAATGCTCGCCTCTATGAGAAAGAGCGCTCTACAGCGCATCAACTAGCCATCTCAGAAAGGAATTACCGCCAGCTATTTGAAAATGCCAGCGATGCCATTTGGGTTCACGACCTGGAAGGTAACATCACAGATGCCAATGAGGCAGCTGGAAAGCTCATCGGATACAGCAGAGAAGAACTGAAAAAGATGAACGTGAGGAATTTTCTATCAGATGAAACCATGAACATGACGGGGCACATTCGGCATAAATTACTGGAAAAGGAACATATGGAACAACCCTACGAACAACGCATGATCAGAAAGGACGGGACAGAGGCGATTCTAAAGTTATCTACTAGTTTGATTACAGAGGATGGAAAGCCCATCGGTTTCCACCATATAGCCAGGGATGTAACTGAAGAGAGGAAGATGCAGGACCGCCTGCACTACTACCTTAGCCAGATTACTAAGGCTCAGGAAGAGGAGCGTAAGCGTATTGCCCGCGACCTTCATGACGATACAAGTCAAGTTCTCTATGCCCTTTCCCGCCAGGTGGACAACTTCATCCGCGATAGTGCGGGTCTGGCACCGAACAATGCTACATTTCTGAAAGAACTGCGCCAGCAGTTGAATAATACTCTGGAAGGGATACGTCGTTTTATCCAAGAATTGCGCCCACCTATGTTAGATGATTTAGGCTTGTTGGCGGCCCTGCGATGGCAGGTTGGTGACCTCGAAGAACGGTCTGGGATAGGAGCACACTTAGCTGTGTCAGGCATTGAGCGGCGTTTCTCAGCGGAGATAGAACTAACGATTTTCCGCATCGTTCAAGAGGCACTAAGAAATGTCGAGAAGCATTCCCAAGCCTCAAAAGTAACGGTTGAGATAGAATTTGGCGAAGGCAAAACTAACGTCTCCATCTGTGATAATGGTAAAGGGTTTAATTCGCGAGGAAGTCTGGCAGATTTACCTCGTGCCGGTAAGCTTGGTCTCGCTGGGATGGAAGAGAGGGTTCGTCTGCTAGATGGCAGTATGAAGGTTGAATCCGAGCCGGGTAAAGGTACTAGAGTGACAGTAGAGCTGCTAGTGTAAATACTGAACAGTCCCTATGAGAGGGGCCTTCTAAGGTGAGCCTTGAAGCTTACCTCAGGGTTATCCAGAACACACATTAGCTTAAAGTGTGTGATTACAAAAAGATGAGCTGGATATTCCGTGGAGATATCCAG
The DNA here is from genome assembly GCA_964535045.1 of uncultured Dehalococcoidales bacterium. Classification (GTDB taxonomy): domain Bacteria; phylum Chloroflexota; class Dehalococcoidia; order Dehalococcoidales; family UBA5760; genus UBA5760. The sequence continues at coordinate 7,341 of CAZHRO010000034.1, forward strand.
CTCATACATTGTCAGGAGACCGGGTACAATTCCTAGCCTTTACCGATTCTAAACATCTTGGTGCCGCATACCGGGCAGACCCCCTGCGTTGCTGGTTTGCCGTTCTTCATCGTTATAGCCCTGGCATCCTTCATTTCCCGCTTCGCCCGGCACTTCACACAGTAAGCTTGCATTTAGTCACCTCCCTTGGTTTGTATTTAGGCTAGAACATCTCTACGCTGAAGTCAATAGCCAGGCCGGTTCAGGCACAAAATAAAGGGCCGGGGAACTGATCCCTCGGCCCTTTTGATTGAGGGTAGTAGCTAGAACTGAAACAATACCGGCTGCTCTGCCTTTCTCCGTGCTGCATCTGCCTCTCTCATCTGACGCCGCTCCGTTCTGTCCCTCTCAAGCCGCATCTTAGTCCGCTGCCGGTAGAGCCAGCCCTTCAGGCGCTCAAGTTCTTCCATCTGCTAGTGGTGGCAACGCTCCAAAACTGAGCAAAACGCCGTTTAGTTTTTGAGCA
>CAZHRO010000035.1:0-7804 GCA_964535045.1 uncultured Dehalococcoidales bacterium
GCAATCGCTTTTCTTGTGCCCGTGAGGGGAATGGTGAATTTCAGTCTTCTCCCCTGATCTACGTCACTGGCGGCTTCTGCAGGAGTTGCGGCTGCCTTTCTCTCCTCAAGCCCCCTTAATTCCTCCTTTGTTTCGGCGATAATGCCGGCTACCGTGCCGATTGGTACCTCGTTTTGTGCCTCGACGGAGATATGAAGAAATCCTGAAGCCTCAGCCTCGATATCCTGTCTGATGCCATCGGCCTCAATGGTAAGGACGACACTGCCTTCTTCAACCCGATCACCAGCCTTGGCGTTCCACTCAGCCAGCGTAACTCGGTTGGTGTTTGCACTAACCCTCGGTAGTGTTATTCTGTATGCCATATTTACGCCTCTTGTTAACTTTAGTCCTGGTGGCGACCGCCATCTACGGATTGACGCTGTGTAAATGGGTTATGCTATCCCCGTTTCAAAAAAGCAGAGAGAAATAACAAACCAAAAGCTGGCGACCGGTTCTTATTTGTGAGCTGGCATTGACTGGGGCTCTGTGACCTGAATGACTCGGTTCGGGCCGCGCTGTTGGGATTCTTTCGAAGACAGTGTCAACCAACTCTCCTCGTTTTCGATGACCGCCGTGCGGCTTAAGTGTAGCGCCGAGCCTCCGCTTTGTCAAGGAAATGCTTTATAGGCATCAGCCCTGGTGCTAAGAGGGAATGGGTAGCAGGGAGCGACCGCGCCGGAGGCGATATTGGTAAAGTAGGGCGTGTGCTACTCGTAAGGTAGAAGATTAAAATCGCTGAAGCTGGGGAGTACAGCGGTAGTTTCTCGGGTTAGGATCGGCCAGGGGGCCCGTCGAGTTTTCATAGGCAGTAGCCCGGTCGAATGAGCGGGGTGGTTGCAAGCCATACATAACATTGCTACAATTACCTAGATGAGAGTGAGGTAGCTCTTCGCTGAGTGGTATTCCGTAGCGGAGAGCTTTTATTCAGATAGGGGGATAAATGGTAGCCGGATATAACCCACAGGAAATCGAAAAGAAGTGGCAGCAGAAGTGGGCGGCGGATAAGCTGTATGAGGTTACCAAAGACAGTTCCAGGCCCAAGTGGTATGCCCTGACCATGTTTCCCTACACTTCGGGAGACCTCCATATTGGCCACTGGTATGCTATGGCTCCCTCTGATGTTCATGCCCGCTTTAAGCGGATGCAGGGCTATAACGTGCTTCACCCAATGGGGTTTGATGCCTTTGGATTGCCGGCGGAGAATGCCGCAATTAAGCGAGGAATTCATCCCTTCACTTGGACCATGCAGAATATAGACAATATGCGCCGCCAGCTAAAAAGTATCGGCGCTATCTATGACTGGAGTCGGGAGGTGGTTACCTGTCTCCCTGAGTATTACCGGTGGACGCAGTGGTTCTTCCTTAAGCTCTATGAGGCGGGCCTGGCTTATCGGGGTAAGGCGCCGGTTAATTGGTGCTCTAATTGTCAGACGGTGCTGGCGAATGAGCAGGTGGTGAAGGGCTTTTGCGAGCGCTGCGGTACCGTGGTTACCCGGCGCGACCTGGAACAGTGGTTCTTTCGTATTACCGAGTACGCCGATGAGCTTATGCAGCACGATGGCATCGACTGGCCGGAGCGGATAAAGACAATGCAGCGGAACTGGGTGGGGAAGAGCGTTGGGGCCGAGATTGCCTTTACCCTCGACTATTCTGAAATAGACGAAAAGGAGATTCGGGTGTTCACTACCCGACCGGATACCGTCTTTGGGGTTACCTTTATGGTTCTGGCTCCGGAACACCCTCTGGTAAGCAGGCTAACAACGCCGGAAAAGAAAGCTGAGGTTGAGGCTTATATTGCGCAGTCGCGACGCCAGAGTGATATCGAAAGGCTGTCTACGGAGCAGGAGAAGGAGGGGGTTTGTATTGGGGCTTATGCCACCAATCCTCTCAATGGCAAGAAGGTACCCATCTGGATTGCCGATTATGTGCTCATGAGTTACGGTACCGGGGTGGTGATGGGGGTGCCGGCTCATGACGAGCGCGACTTTGCCTTTGCCCGTAAGTATAACCTGCCGATATCGGTGGTGATTGCCCCGCCCGGCTGGCAGGGCGAAGAGCTTAACGAGGCTTACACTGAGCCGGGCACGATGGTAAATTCGGGCCAGTTTGATGGACTTCCCAGTGAGCAGGGGATAGAAGCGGTGTGTGATTTTCTGGAAGAAAAGGGCTGGGGAAAGAGGGCGGTAAGTTATCGGCTGCGCGACTGGCTCATCTCGCGCCAGCGCTACTGGGGGGCACCGATACCGGTAGTCTACTGTGAGAAGTGCGGCGTGGTTCCGGTTCCGGAATCGGAACTGCCCGTGCTGTTGCCCGAGAAGGCTGAATTCAAACCCAGCGGTGAATCGCCGCTGGAGCGCTGTGAGGAATTTGTTAATACGAACTGCCCGCGGTGCTCTGCGCCCGCCAAGCGCGAAACCGACACAATGGACACCTTTATGTGTTCCTCGTGGTATTTTTTGCGCTATGCGAGCCCCCACTGTAATACGGCTCCCTTTGAGTCTGAAGAGGTGAAATACTGGCTGCCCGTTGACCTTTACACCGGGGGTGCCGAGCACGCGGTTATGCACCTGTTTTACGCCCGCTTTTTCATTAAGGCACTGCGTGATATGGGGCTGATAGATTTTGGCGAGCCGTTCCGCCGCCTGTTTAATCAGGGGGTTATTATTGTTGAGCGCCAGAAGATGAGCAAGTCACGGGGAAACGTGATTAATCCCGATGAGTATGTTAAAGAGTTGGGCGCTGATGCGGTGCGTGCTTATCTAATGTTCGTTGCCCCCTGGGAGCAGGGTGGCGAGTGGGACGATAGTGGCTTGAGCGGCATCAGCCGCTGGCTTAACCGGGTATGGAACCTGACATTGGATGTATATAAAAAAGTGCCAGATGCTATGATAGGTACGATGAAGGGTGAGCCAGTTAATAGAGAGTTGAAGCGTATTACCCACCAGACCATCAGGAAGGTAACAGACCATCTGGAGAAGATTCGGTTTAATACTATGATAGCAGCCCTTATGGAGTTCACTAACTACCTAACTAAGGAAAACGAAAAGGGGGGAGCTACTAGGGAACTACTGGAGTCGGTCGATACCCTGCTCCTGCTTTTAGCACCCACGGCTCCTCACCTGGCAGAAGAGCTGTGGCAGAGGACGGGGCATGACTACAGCATTCATAATCAGCGCTGGCCCGAGTGGGATGAAGAGCATGTTAAGGATGAGGAGACTACCCTCGTAGTTCAGGTCAATGGCAGGCTGCGTGACCGAATTACCGTGTCGGTATCTATTACTGAGGCTGAAGCTAAGAGGCTGGCACGGGAAAGTCAGCGAGTGAGAGCCTACCTTGAGGGTAAGAGATTACTCAAGGAAATATATGTGCCGGGGAAGCTCGTTAATCTGGTGGTGCGGTAAGGAGAATCGGTATGAAGACTGCTTTTATCGGGGGCGGCAATATGGGGGAGGCGATGCTGGCGGCTGTCCTGGCGGGGAGGCTTAGCTCCAGAGAGGAGATTACGGTTAGTGATATCAGCGGGTCTCGCCGTGATTATCTGGGACGGAAATACGGCGTTAACGTAACGAGCGACAACTGCCGGGCAGCAGGTCTGGGTGACGTAGTAGTCCTGGCGATTAAACCGCAGAATCTGGCCGGGGTGATGGCAGAACTCAACGGCAGGCTTAGGTCATCACAACTGGTGTTATCCATCATCGCCGGCGTTAGAGTTAACACCCTCTGTCAGGGACTGGGCTATCACCGGATAGTGCGGGTGATGCCCAACACCCCGGCTCAGGTTGGTGAGGGGATGAGCGTCTGGACAGCCACCCCCGGGGTAACCCAGGAGCAGAGGGAATGGGCGAGCTCCATTCTGGGTGCTATGGGCAGGGAAATTTATGTTGCTGACGAGAAACATATTGATATGGCAACTGCTGTAAGCGGCAGCGGGCCCGCCTATGTTTTTCTTTTCGCCGAGGCTCTGGTTGAGGCGGCGGTGCAAATCGGGCTTTCTTATGATATGGCGCAGGAGCTTGTCAGGCAGACCATCTCGGGCTCGGCAGCCTTTATGCAGCGCTCGGATAAGCTGCCGGCTGAGCTGCGCCGGATGGTAACTTCCCCCGGTGGCACCACGGCGGCGGCACTAGCCCAATTAGAAAAGGGGCAGTTTACTGAACTGATAAAGCAGGCAGTTACCGCCGCCTACAATAGAGCCAGGGAACTGGGCAGTTAGCGGCTTCTAACGGCCCAGCGCTTAAGAGTTTTAGTCAGTCTCTCTTATGGTTATTCAGGTTTAACTATCTGTTACCTGTCTTCTGGTGCCGTTAGTTTTCTTTGAGACCATACCGTGTAATTGTTTGACAGTTTATCCTATAAGTAGGATAATTATGAATATTTGGATATATAATACTTGTAGGATGGGGAGGTATCATGAAAAATGAAGGTGTCATGGAGAGGCACCGGTGTTTTGGTTCAGCTACGGTTGGGCCTAGGGGACAAATAGTCATACCAGCCAGCGCTCGTAGGGAGCTGGGCATGGATGCCGGCGACACAATTTTGGTTTTTAAAGCCTTCATGGGGCAGCCGGGCCTGCTGCTTATTAAAGCCGACGCTATGGAGCAAATGCTAAGCCTGATGAGCGCGGGGCTGGCTCGCTTTGAGAAGATAGTGAGAGAGCAGAAAACAAAAGCAGTCAAAGGCAAAAAGGAGGGATAGCTACCATGAAGCGCTGGAGGATTATAGTTCTCGTCCTCTCGTGTCTTATCTTGGTTGGTACTGCGGGCTGCCGCCCGACTGGGGGTGGTGGAGATGAAGCACAGTCTACCGGTGAGCTGGTTGAGGTGGTGCGGGGGGATTTGGTAGTTAGCGTCAGCGGGAACGGCTCTTTAGACGTCACGAATGAGGCGAAGTTATCCTTCGACAAGGGTGGTGAGGTCGGCAAAGTATATGTTGAAGAGGGTGATGTGGTCAGGTTGGGAGAGGTGCTCGCGGTGCTGACCCCTCTGGACGAGGAGGCTCTGGAACTGGCGGTAACTCAGGCTGAGGTAGCTCTGATGCAGGCAAAGTACAATCTGGATAAGGCGGAAAATCCCTATACCGATGAGGAGATTCAGGATGCTGAGCAGGCGGTGGAGGATGCCGAGGACTCCTACGATCTAGCTGAGGATATGCTGAGGTATGTGCTCCGGCATGGCAGTGAGTGGGAGGTGCTGCAGTGGCAGATGGAGGTATTAAATGCCGAAATCAAACTTGAGATGGCTGAGGACACGCTGGATGATATGCAAAATGAGCGTGATGAGGACCAGATAGCAATACTGAAAAAGCAGGTAGTTGCGGCTGAGCAGTCTCTTGAGGAAGCACGAAGTGCCCTGGAAGTAGAAACCATTGTGGCTCCCTTTGATGGTGTTGTAGCCGAGGTGAATTTTGAGGAGGGGGACGTGATACCCACACCGGGCGTGTCGCAAGTAACCATTGTCCGTCTGATTGATACCAGCAGCCTGGAGCTGGTTGTCAAGCTGGATGAGATTGATGTTCCCGGGGTTGCTCTGGGCCAAAGGGCTGTCATCACTGTTGATGCCTTACCAGACGTTCAGCTCGAGGGTACAGTTCTTTCAATCTCTCCGTTGCCGCGGGTGGAGGCTGGCGTAGTATCATATAACGTTAAGGTTGGCTTTGAAGTTCCGGAGGGTTCCGGCCTGAGAGTCGGTATGAGTGCTACCGCTGATATTATACTCAGCGAGCGGAGCGATGCCTTACTGGTACCAGACCGGGCAATCAATTACGATGGTCAGGGCAATCCAGTGGTCTATGTGATGGTTGATAGGGAAACCGGGGAGATTGAGGAGAGACGTGTCGCTCTCGGCATTAGCGACGGTTTCCGGACCGAGATTTTATCGGGACTTCAGGAAGGGGAGACACTGGTTATAGAGGTGCCGGCCGAGTCAGGCGCACCAAGCGGTCCCGGGTTTCCTTTCGGACGGCCTCATTAACCTTTATGAATCTACAAGCTATGATTAAGCTAGAAGACGTTACCAAGGTTTACCGTATGGGTAAGGTTGAGGTTCCTGCCCTGAGGGGGGTGTCGCTCTCTATCAGTGAAGGCGAGATGGTTGCCATCATTGGCGCCTCTGGCTCGGGCAAATCAACCCTGCTAAACATAATCGGGTGTCTGGATAGACCTACCTCGGGTAGATACCTGCTTGACGGGACGAATGTGGGTCAGCTTAATGATAACCAGCTGGCTGAGTTGAGAAATAGGAAGTTCGGCTTTGTCTTCCAGGACTTTAACCTTTTACCTCGGGCTACGGCGTTATCAAATGTAGAGCTACCTCTTATTTATAGGGGTGGTGTCCGGCAGAGGCGGGAACGTGCTGCCATGGCCCTGGAAATTGTAGGGCTCGGGAAGCGGGCAAATCATAAACCTACTGAGCTATCCGGGGGTGAACAACAGCGGGTGGCTATCGCCCGGGCCCTGGTCAATGACCCTTTGCTCCTTCTGGCTGATGAGCCGACCGGCAATCTCGACACCAAATCAGGTGCTGACATAATGGCGATATTCCGGCAGCTGCACCGGGATGGTAAGACAATAGTCCTGATTACCCACGAGCCAGATATCGCTGCTCAGGCGCAGCGTACCATCCGCCTTCAGGATGGGAGGATTGTCAGCAGTGAGGTTTAAAGACTCTCTAATTATTGCCTTAAAATCACTGTCGGCTAACAAACTACGCTCGGCGCTAACCATGCTGGGCATAATAATCGGTGTTGCCGCCGTAATTGGCCTGATGTCAATAGGCAGGGGGGTCTCGACCAGTATCACCTCTACCCTGGAGGGACTGGGTTCTAACGCCATCTATGTTATTCCGAGTACGCCGGGGGCGACAGGATTTGGCGGTCTAACCGGGAGCACACCTACCCTCAGTGTGGATGACGCCGGGGCTCTGGCTGACCCTTCTCGGGTGCGTTCGGTAGCTGCCGTGGCCCCGGTGAGCATCAGCTATGCTAGCGTAATCGCCGGCAACGAAAGCGTTACCACCGCCATAACCGGGTCAAATCCCGCCTATATGGGAGCTATGGGTTACTCCCTCGCCTCAGGGCAATTCATCTCCGACCGGAATGTGTCGCATAGAGATTCGGTGGCGGTGCTGGGAGATAAGACGGCTACCGACCTGTTTGGTGAAGACGACCCGGTGGGGCAAAGGGTTAAAATCAAGGGGCGTCGGTTTACGGTTATCGGGGTTCTGGAAGCCAAAGGCGGTGCCATGATGGGCATCAGTCAGGATGAGAAGGTTTTAGTCCCAATCACCACCTATCATACCCGGCTGTTCACCCAGCATACATCTGGCGGGGAGGATGCGGTGCAGACAATCATTGTTCAGGTAGCCAGTACCGAGGCGATTGACGGTGCGATTCGTGACATTGAGGACGTATTACGGCAGCGCCATCGGTTGGCGGCGGATGATGAGAATGACTTTACGGTTATCAGCCAGGAGGAGATACTGAGTTCGGTACAGCAGATAACGGGAGTAATGACCTTGCTTCTGGGAGCGATTGCCGGTATCTCCCTGCTCGTTGGCGGTATCGGCATCATGAACATTATGCTGGTTTCGGTAACCGAGCGCACCCGGGAGATAGGCCTGCGTAAAGCAATAGGAGCCAAGCGCAGGGATATTCTAATGCAATTTCTGTTGGAAGCCGCCATATTGAGCCTGGTTGGCGGTGCTATTGGGCTAATCGGTGCCTGGCTGGTGACATGGGGAATCTCTCAAATCGACCTTGGTGGATTCCAA
>CAZHRO010000036.1:0-7657 GCA_964535045.1 uncultured Dehalococcoidales bacterium
TGTCCCTTCCACAGATCGCGCCCTCTAGGACGCTACATATCCAGCCTTCGTACGGGACGAGACCAGGCTCTCTCCATTTCAGTTGCCTCACCTTATAACCAACACATTGATTTGTCAATACTCCGACTTTGTTGACAGATTACAGCGAGACGGGTAAAATTCTTCAATTGTGATAATGAATATTCGGACAGAACCGACCCGCGAGGTTGCACTTGACCAGCGCCTGGATTGGTGTCATTATTGTGTTCAAGATTAGTATATCGAGCCAGCAAGGGTTTTCCGAGATAGGGAAAAAAGAGGATAACGAAGAACTACCCACACTGCGACCTGGTGATAGGGTGCTGCGGAGACGGCGAAGGCGTCGAAGCGTAATCCGTGCTATCTCGCAGAACATATCCAAACTGCTTAAGCGCAAAGGCAACATGTAGTTTCAGGTAAATGAAGTAGATGTATATCATTATAGCTGGGACTGGAGTGGTTGGTTTTCATATTGCTTCCTTACTGGCCAGGGAAAACCACGAAGTGGCGGTGGTGGAACAGTCCCAGGAGGCCTTAGAGAGCATTAGCCGCCAGCTTGATGTCACGACAATTCTTGGTAACGCCGCCATCCCTAGAATTCTTAAAAAGGCAGAGACTCATCGCGCTGACCTGCTTATTGCTGTTACCAATAGCGATGAAACCAACATGATTACCTGCTTCATCGCCAAGGAGCTTGGAGCCCGCATGACCGTGGCCAGAGTCCGTAACCCTGAGTATTCAGGCTACTTTATTGGCGCGGCTAGTTCACCCTCTGCCCCCAGAAAGGTGATTAGACCCAAAACATTTGGAGTTGACCTTTTCATCAACCCGGTGGTTGAAGCGGCGAGGGAAATAATAACCATACTCTCCGGTTTTTACTCCACACCAGTGGAGAGCTTCGCCGACGGTCTGGTTCAGATAAGGGAATTCCCGGTAGAAAAGGCGGCAGTGATAGATAAGCCGGTAGGTGATATTACCTTTCCCAAATCGTGTGTCGTTGTCGCCATTCTTCGCGCCGAGGGTATCGTAGTTCCAACCGCTAACGAAGTGATAAGGAAGGGAGACCGGGTTTACCTCATTGCTCCCCGAGAGTTTATGGATGAAATCGGTGAGACGTTCGCCGAGCCACAACTACCGGCTAAGAGTGTAATCATTCTGGGAGGCGGCCGGGTTGGCACCCTAGTTGCCGAAGGACTAAGGGAGCGCGGCATCTCGGTTAAAATCATCGAGAAGAATCTGAGTCGCTGCCAGGAGATTGCCGCCAGGTTAGAGGAGACAGCAGTAGTCCAGGGGGACGGCACCGACCACGATTTTCTTATCGAGCAGGGCGTCCCACAGGCCGATGCCTTTGTCGCCAGCACCGAAAGCGATGAACTCAATATTCTCTCGGGCCTGTTAGCTAAGAACCTGGGGGTATCTCGAAACCTGACCCTCGTTAATAATCCCGGTAATATTCCCTTGGCTGAGGCAGTTGGAGTTGACGTCGCCGCATCGCCCCCTTTGCTGACAGCCCGCAAAATCGCTCGCTTTGTTCTCCACGGTGGCGCTATTTCGGTAGCCCTGCTCGGCGGTGAAGAGATTCAGGCGATTGAATTCGTAATCAGCCCCACAGCCTCAGTAGTTAAGCGCCAGATTACGAAGCTGGGCCTGCCCAGAGGAGCCATAGTCGGAGCCGCTGTTCATAACAATACCGTCGTTATTCCCCCCGATGATTACGCAGTACACCCCGGCGACCGTGTTATTATCATATCTCCGCTCACGCTCACCCCGGTTGTGGAAAGGCTTTTCATGTAAAAATCATGAGAATAAAGGTTGTTCTCCATTACCTGGGGCTGTTAATGACGGGCCTGGGGTTAACCATGCTCTTCCCCTTAGGCTGGAGCCTTTATTACGGAGAGCCCGTCTCCTCAGCTTTCACACTCTCAGCCGGCATCACTACCGGGTCAGGCCTGCTTCTCTGGCGTTTAACCCCGGCTGGCGGAGAGAGATTCAGCCGGCGGGAAGCCTTAATGGTCGTCACCGGGGGGTGGATATTGGCCTCGGTCTTCGGTGCCATACCATATCAACTGGCAGGAACCTTTCCCAGCTACCTTGACGCCTTCTTCGAGGCCATGTCCGGCTACACCACTACCGGAGCCACCGTGCTTACCGCAATCGAAAGCCACCCCCACAGCATACTCCTGTGGCGCAGTTTTACCCAGTGGCTGGGAGGGATGGGAATAATAACTCTGTTTGTGGCCGTCTTTCCCCTGTTCGGCATGGGGGCTGCCCACCTGGTTGATGCCGAGCTGCCTGGTCCTCAAACGGAAAAACTCACCGCCCGTATCCGGGATACCGTGAAGTCACTGTGGTATCTATATGTTGGCTTTTCGCTGCTGGAGTTCCTGCTACTCTGGCAAGCGGGAGGCATGTCTACCTTTGATGCGCTAACGGTTACCTTTACTACCATGCCTACCGGAGGCTTCACCCCAACAAGCCTGAGCATTGCTGCCTATAACAGCCTAGTCGTTGAGGGTATCGTTATCGCCTTCATGGCCATCGCCGGGATAAACTTCGGGCTGCATTACCTTTTCTTGGTAAAACGCCAGCCAAAACGCCTCTTTGCCAACCCCGAATTTAAATACTACATTATTTTCCTTACCGCAGCCTCGGTTTTTATCGCCCTCAACTTAATGAACGGCCTAGGGCTGTCAGCCGGTGACGCCTTCCGATACAGTGGATTTCAGAGCGTGTCTATCATGACCACAACCGGCTTCAGTACTGCCAACTTTAATGTCTGGCCGTCATTTGCCAGAGCTACCCTCCTTATTCTGATGATAGTCGGTGCCTCATCCGGCTCCACCGGTGGGGCACTGAAGGTTACCCGACTTCTGGTACTATTTAAGTATGCCTTCCGCCGGGTTTCACTTGCCTTTAATCCGCAGGCTGTCATACCGATTAAAGTCGGGGGGACTGTGCTGTCAGAACAGGTAATCTCAGGGATTATTGGCATGGCTGTTTTATACTTTTCCACGATTATCGTGGGATTCCTGATAATGAGTGCTCTGGGGCTAGACCACATCACGGCGCTAACTTCAATCCTGGCCACTCTGGGAAATGTCGGCCCCGGTCTGGGCCTGGTTGGCCCCGCAGCCGACTATACCCTAATTCCGGCTGCGGGTAAAGTGGTTCTTATCGTATGTATGCTGGCGGGGCGCCTCGAACTACTAACAGCATTCTCGCTTCTGGCACCCTCTTTCTGGAGGTGGCGCTAATCAATATGGGTGCTTCACACCCAGACCATGCGGTAGCCGATGCCGGTTACAAAACGCTTATGATAGAGGCCGAGGTAGTTAAACATAGAGTTGCTGTTCCTTGACAAGAGGGGTATAATTAGCGGTGTTCAATAACAGGCTGAGACAGAACGGAGTGAAATTTTCCCGAATTCTGGTGCCCGTAACCGGTAACCAGGCTGACGAAGAAGCAGTCGACCTAGCTTGCAGTCTGGCCCGGCAGAATAAGAGCGAGATACGTGCTATTTACATCATTACCCTGAAGCGCGACCTGCCGCTGGATGCTGAGATTGAGTCTAAAATTCAGAAAGCTGAGGATATACTTGGCCATATAGAGGAGGTTGCCCGAAGGAATAACTACAAGATAGAGACTGATGTGCTTCAAGCCCGTGAAGTCGGACCAGCTATTATTAATGATGCTGCTGACCAGGAAATCGACCTGATTCTGCTCGGTATCGCCTACAAGGTGCGCTTTGGTGAATTCAGCCTCGGTGAAGTTGTTCCTTATGTGCTGAAGAACAGCCCCTGTCGAGTTATCCTATATCAGTCAACCTATACGATGCCGTCAACGCCTTACCTAACCGAGTGAGGGTTTTAAATCTATGAAAATAGTTATCATGGGCTGTGGCCGGGTTGGAGCTTATCTGGCGGGGCTACTGGATGGCGACGGGCATTCAGTCACTATTTTGGATAGGGAGGCCTATAGCTTTCGGAAGCTCCCCTCCACCTTCAAGGGCACCGCCCTAGTCGGCAATGGTCTCGACCAAGAAACCCTTAAAAGGGCAGGTATTGAGGAAGCCGACGTCTTTGTCGCCGTAACTCAGGGTGATAACCGCAATGTTATGGCATCGCAGATTGCCAAGCACATCTTCAATGTGCCCAAGGTAGTCTGCCGTATCTACGACCCCTTACGGCAGGAAATGTACAGTACCTTGGGGTTAGAGACCATTAGCCCAACGACAATATTTGCTCAAATGCTAAGAGAAAAGGTAGAGGGCTGAGAAAGGTGTACATCGTAGTCATCGGCGGTGGCAGGCTAGGTTACCACTTGACTAAAGCTCTACTAGATGAGGGCCATGAAGTAGTTATTGTGGAACAGAATGCCACCTTCTGTAACGTCATAAATGATGAGCTGGGAGGTGTTTGCCTTCTCGGTGACGGTTGTGAGGCGGCTACCCTAGCCGAACTGGGTGCTGGCCGGGCTGACATGCTCATTGCGGTCACCGGTGATGATGAGGACAATTTGGTAGCCTGTCAGGTGGCCAAGCACAAGTTCAAGGTCCCCCGAACTGTAGCCCGTATTCGCAATCCCCAAAATGAGATTATCTTTAAGAAACTAGGTATTGATGTTACGGTAAGTAGCACGAACGTTATCCTGGAGCACATACAGGAAGAGGTACCCACCCACCCCCTGACCCATCTACTCAGCATCAGAGACCAGGGGCTAGAGGTGGTCGAAATAAAAATTCCCGCTGACTCAACCGCCGTAGGCAAGCGATTAAAGGAGCTTGCGCTACCGAAAGGAACGAGGCTGGCTTTAGTTATCCATCAGACGCAAAAACCCAAGGTGCCTACTGCTGATACCGTCATTCGAGCTGAAGACAGGGTAATCGCGATCACCAGTTCTGAGTTGGAAGAAGAGCTTCGAACTATCCTGCGGGGTACCCAAAAGAGGCTCAAGCCCTGAGATATCGCAAACTCTGCTGACAGCTTAACCCGCCCCATTAGTTACCAGCGGGGACCATTCGATACCATGGAAATACCCTTTTAGGTCAGACTCCCTGCCAGTGCGCTTTTAGTCTCCCGGAAGAGAAAGAATAGCATCGGAAAACTCAGTTCTACTCCAACGCCCTAAGATAAACAGCTCTCCAAGCACTATTTAGTGTTTGACAGGCATTTACTCCCTATTATACTGTGAGCTTAATCAGGCAAACGGCAAATATCCTGTCCCTATTTAACTTTTTTCAAGTTATCACCTTGTGTCAGATCCTGAACCAGGAGGCCTGCCATGACAGCAAATAAGTTATGGACGCCACTTACTATCCTGTTAGCAGTTATTATTGCGGTAGGGGGTATTTTAGCTTGGTCGCGATATCATACCAGCCAAGCCGCAGGAATTTCCTTAGCCAGCAACCTCACCGAGGAGAGGCTTCCGAATGAAATCTACATCGGGGGTGCCGTCACCAATCCCGGGTTCTATCCCTTAAAACGGAATGACAGTATAGAGGCACTCGTTCAGGCTGCTGGCGGCGCTGACATCAGTGCCGAACTCAGGTCAATTAAACTCCACATTGGTGAGATAGGAGAAGATTCCTCACCCCAGAAGATTGATATTAACCGAGCTGAAATCTGGCTACTGGAAGCGCTACCGGGAATCGGGGAAGAGAGGGCTAAGGCTATTATTACTTACCGCCGTGAGCAGGGACCGTTCCACACCGTCAAAGAATTAATGAAAGTACCCGGCATCGGGATTGGGACTTTTGAGGGGATTAAATACCTGATTACGGTAGCCGATTAATATCTGGGGCAAAGACAGTGACTCTTATCTATTTAGGTGGCGCCTGGATAGCGGGTATCTTTTTAGGGGCAGGGTTTAGCCTATCTCCAGTTCTCATTCTTACCGGGCTTACCCCCCTGCCCCTGCTTTTTTTCTTTCGCCAGCGCCGAAAAACACTAGTCATAATCAGTCTCTGCCTTTTTGCCCTCTTCGGTGGTGCGCTACGCTTTCAATCAAGTCAACCTATTATTAATAGGAATCACCTGGCATTTTATAACGACCAGGGAACCGTAGTTATCGAAGGAGTAGTTAACGCCGAACCCGAGGCCAGAGATAGAACCCTGCATCTCCGCCTGCGAGCTACCGCCCTTAAAAGTGGCTCCGGTTGGCACGAGGTATCAGGCATCGTCTTAACCTATGCACCGCGCTACCCCAGCTACAGCTACGGCGATGTGCTACTGGTAAAGGGGAGGCTCAAGACACCTCAACGGCTTGATGATTTTGATTACCCGGGCTATCTTGCCCAGCAGGGAATTTACTCAACCATGCTCTATCCCAAGATAGAGCTTATAGACAGAGGAAGAGGCTTTGAACCACTGGCCTGGCTCTATTCAATAAAAAGTCGTATGTCTCAAACCCTGGCTCAGGTTTTACCCGAGCCTCAGGCATCACTGGCCCAGGGGATTACCCTGGGTATCCGGGGTAACATTCCCGCCTCGGTCAAGGATAACTTCTCTCACACTGGCACCGCCCACCTGCTGGCTATCTCCGGTCTTCACCTCAGTATCCTAGCTGGTATCCTGGTTAGCATCGGCATATGGCTCTTTGGTAGAAGACACTACCTCTACGTCTGGCTGGCAATAGGCATCATCTGGCTTTATGCCCTGATCACAGGCATGCATCCCCCGGTGGTCCGAGCCACCATTATGGCTAGCCTGTTCCTTATTGCCGAGCTTCTAGGACGCCAGCGCAGCGCCATCACTGCCCTCGTTCTGGCAGCCGCCATCATGGTAGGCATTAATCCTCAGATTCTGTGGTCGGCCTCCTTCCAGATGAGCTTCATGGCAATGATTGGCCTGATCTTCGTAGCACCCATATTTCAATCTCTGGGCAGGAGAGTCATCACAACCAAATGGGGCGAAGAAGGCGCGGCGGCAAAAACCGCCAACATAATCAATGACGCCTTCAGTGTAAGCCTGGGGGCAATTATCGGCGTTGGTCCCCTGGTTGCCTATTACTTCGGCGTCATCTCTTTTGTGGGTCCCCCAGCCACCTTCCTCGCCCTACCCGCCCTACCGGCGATTATAATTCTAAGTGCCCTTACCGGCGGCCTGGGATTTATTACCCTGCCCGTAGCTCAGGTCACTGGCTGGCTAGCCTGGCTACCCTTGTCCTATCTCTTACTGGTGGTTAACGCTTTTGCGGCCATTCCGTCGGCGTTTATAGAGGTATTCTCCCTACACCCCGGGATAGTCGCTGGTTATTACCTATCACTGGCCTCAGGCCTCTGGCTCTATAGCCGACGCCGCCACGCCAGCATTTTAGCACCCCAGCCCCTCCCCATAATGAATTTAGATAATGAATAAGACGACTGACTTTTTCTCAAGACTACCCAGGAAGTGGACTATACCACCTCTGGTAGTAGCCGCTATTCTGGTATCGTTCCTGGCGGTAAACATGCCCGACAATAATCTTCATGTAAGCTTTCTTGATGTGGGCCAGGGCGACGCCATCCTTATCCAGAAGGGAAATCAGCAGGTGCTGATTGACGGCGGCCCCAGCCCCCAGGCAATCGACTTAGAGCTGGGCAGGAAAATGCCCTTCTGGGACAGGACTATTGAGTTGATGATACTGACCCACCCCAGCGCCG
>CAZHRO010000037.1:0-7611 GCA_964535045.1 uncultured Dehalococcoidales bacterium
CGCATTAGCTACGGAGGTATAATCAATAGTGGCCAGCGGCTGGCTTTGAATTAGCCTGGTCATCTCTTGCCGAATGCGCTCGGCATTCTCTTCCCCTCGTTCCCAGAGCCCCTGAGCCAGTGTGAGAGCCTGATAGAGGACTGGCGCTGCCCGGCGCTCCTCAGGGTTAAGATAGGTGTTGCGGCTGCTCATCGCCAGCCCGTCAGGTTCACGCACCGTGGGCAGGGTGACTATCTCCAGGTTCATATTCAGGTCGGTCACCATTTTCTTAATAACTACCGCCTGCTGGGCGTCCTTCTGACCGAAGTAGGCTCTGGTCGGCTGAACGATGCTGAACAGCTTGGTGCAGACTGTGGTTACCCCTCTGAAGTGACCGGGGCGTGAAGCCCCCTCCAGCCGCTCGGTTACTTTCCCGACTTCTACCCAGGAGTTAAACTGCGGCGGGTACATCTCGTCGGCTGAGGGCATAAAGACAACGTCGGTGGCTTCCTTTTCCAGCAGAGCCAAGTCACGCTCGGTATCCCGTGGGTAGCTGTGAAAATCTTCCTGCGGACCGAACTGAGTCGGGTTAACAAAGATGCTGACCACTAGCGAACGGTTTCCCGCTCTCGCTCTTTTTACCAGGGACAGATGCCCCTCATGAAGGTAGCCCATGGTGGGCACCAGGCCTACCGGTTCAGCAAGCTCCTGCCTCAGCTTTCGCATATCGTCTATCGTTTCAACAATTTCCATGGAAACCAGGGGTCTCGTGAGTCAGTCCAGCCAGTATGCTTTCATCCATAGAGAAGCTCTGCTCCTCGGTGGGGAAGGTGCCGGCTTTTACCTCTCTGTCGTAGTTGGTAACCGCCGCTCGAATAACATCGGCTAGCCGGACATACTGCTTGGCATGCTTGGGAACAAAATCGGTAAAGAGTCCCAGGATGTCACTTACCACCTGAACCTGACCGTCGCAGCCAACACCGGCACCAATGCCAATGGTGGGGATAGATATTTTTTGGGTGATAAGTGTCGCCAGTGGGGTGGGGACCGTCTCCAGCACCACAGCAAAGGCGCCGGCCTGTTCCAGAGCCTGGGCATCTTCAAGTAGCCGCTTAGCGGTTTCCTCTGTCCTGCCCTGCACCTTATAGCCGCCCAGCTGGTTGATTGACTGGGGAGTAAGCCCAATGTGCCCCATAACCGGTATGCCACAATTTACGATGGCATTCACCTTTTCCGCCACGGTCACACCACCTTCAAGCTTGACCGCCTGGGCACCCCCCTCCTGAATAAAGCGAGCTGCATTACGCTGAGCCTCTGCGATACTGGTATGGTAGGTCATAAAGGGCATATCGCCAACTACCAAGGCACATTTGGTGCCTCTGACCACTGCCTTGGTGTGGTGTAGCATATCCTCTATGGTTACCGGTATGGTCGATTCGTAACCCAGGACGACCATACCCAGGCTGTCCCCTACCAGAATGAGGGGTATCCCGGCCTCGTCAATTATTCTGGCGGTGGCGTAATCATAAGCGGTGAGCATGGCAATTTTCTCACCCCTCTGTTTCATCTCCTTTATCTGGTGTATCGAAATTCGCATCGGCTTCCCCTTTAGAACGGCACTGCTCCGGTCAGTCGTCTACTTCCAATGACAGTGTTCCGGGAGTCAACATACACCAGCTTGGGCACGAAGCTATGGGCTTCATCGTCTTTAATGTGGCAGTAGCTGAGGATAATGATGGTATCGCCCCTGGCCGCTAACCTGGCCCCGGCGCCATTGATACAGATTTCGCCCTCGCTTTCGCCTTTGATGACATAGGTAGTAAAGCGGGCGCCGTTGTTGAGATTCAGCACCTGCACCTGCTCGTAGGGCAGAACGTCGGCTTCTCTCATGAGTCTCTCATCAATAGTGATACTGCCTTCGTAGTCAAGATTGACCTCGGTAACCCGGGCACGGTGGATTTTACTCTTGAGCATTATTCTCATTGGCTCCTCCCCCATGATAATCTCCAGTTCTATTGCTTGAGGACAGTCATTAGTTCTCTCGCCTGCTGCTTGTCTATCCTTCCCTTAGCCAGAGCGATAGGAATGGTCTTGAGGCCGAGCTCTCTATAGGTAGCAAGCATATCCGGAGCGGCTTCTCGTAGTGCCTCAAGATGCTTCTTTATGGTGCCACTGTCACCGCGGGCAATCGGCCCGGTAAGGCACCGGGGTATGCCGATGGTTTCAAGGTTGTGGATTGTTCCCCGTACCAGAGGCAGCAGTGCCGCGGTGGCCTGATCTACAGGGATGCCAAAGGTCTGCCACAGGTCAGTAGCCAGCTTGATTAGAGTTATCAGGTAGTTGCAAACCATAACCGCCGCCGCGTGATAAAGCGCTTTGTCGTCTGCCCTGAGCTTAATCCAGTGACCGCCAAGGGCGGTAGCCATATTCTTGAGGAGTTCCAGTAAGGGTTCCTCAGCCTCTAAAGTGAAGGTTGAGCCGGGCATGTTTTCTATCGCCTGCTTCACACTGGCAAAGGTCTGAAGAGGATGGAAGACACCAACACAGGCGCCCGATTTCCTGGCTGGTTCCAGAATAGCGGTTGAATCAGCTCCGCTACAGTGTACTACCATCTGTTTCTTATGCCATTTTATCTGAGAGGCAACCGCAGCGATAACATCATCTGGCGTGGTTATGAAGACAAGCTCAGCAGTCTCGGCTACCTCTTGATTACTGGCTGCCGGTGAACAGCCGGTAATTCTCTCGGCCAGGTTTCTGGCTGAGGTCTGATGTCGGCTGGATACGGCCAGCACCGGGTAGCCCTTGCTGCTTAGCTGGAGGGCAAGGGCACTACCTATGGTGCCGGTACCAATAAACCCCAATCTAGGCACTCTACTTTTCACCGCGCTAGGTTAAATAAAAAACACCCTCCCCGCTTCCTGCAGAGAAGGCATACCGACTTACAGCCTAATTTCTTGTCGTCTCGGTCACTACGATCCAAGCGACTAAAGTCTTTGGTCATTCTAATTTTTAGGGCTCACCGCCAGACTGGTCGATGGCACATAGTTATTTCAGTTTGAGTATAGAAGATTGGGGAGCATAAGTCAAATAGGAACAGTCAGCCATCACCTCTCAGCATCTAATCTAACCAGGCATTTCTCGGCCAAGTCACTGAATACGGGAACCCGGTATGGCTGCCCGTGATAGGTCTTATACATTAAGACCCCCCAGAATACCCACCAGAGGACAAAGAAGACAACGAAAACCACCGTGGCCGCGATAAACACGGGGCTGAGAAATCCTCCTAATCCCCAACCCCAAAACCACCCCCAGCCGCGGAGACTGTTGGCAATACCCCAGATAATATTGAGAATACCGAAGGTGACCAGCGACTGCATGGCGTGGAAGCGAACCAGCCGGTTCCGTTTCTCGATGAAGAGAAAGATAATACCGGTTACCCAGAAGCCGAGGTAACATAATAGGCCGGCAACGTTGGGCTTTAAGCTCGTTGTTGAGCCGCCTCTTGTCTTCCTTTTCCCTTCGCCTCTCCTTTCTTCAGCCTCAATCCGCATCTTTTCCTCCTCGTAGATTCTCCTTCTTTCCCCCGGTGATAACTCCATTTCAGCCTCCCCTTTATATGCTCTCGATGCTGAAAATACTGCATATGGATACTGGCTATATTAGCCTCTCACCTGCAAACTGTCAATACCTGGTAAATCTGATTAAAGACCAATTAAATGTAGTATAATAGAGCCAAGTCTTTTTATTTTGGAGGGTTTACCATGTTTGTGCTTACCGTAAGAATGAAGGCAAGGAAGGAAAAGCAGGAAGAGCTTGAGAAATTATTACATGATTACGCCGTGAAAATACGCCAGAATGAGCCGGATAACCTGATATATAACTGGCATCGTAAGCTGGATGACCCGACCCAGCTTTTTTTCTATGAAATGTATAAAGACAGGGAGGCTTGGACAGAGAAGCATATGACCAAGCCGTACGTCAAGGAAATCGGGGATTTGTTACCGGGTTACATAGAGGGTGATGTGGAGATGCTGGAATACGAGCTGGCGGAATCTGCCTAGGGTAACCTGGTTGCCGGCTGCCCTGCCTGATTTAGCCATTCCATAGCCCAGGGACCGATACGTTACTGAGCTGATATACGTGTTTCGCAATTAGTATTGGCATGGCAGATTAAGAGCATCCTAGATAAGCTGGCTACCCCGGTCAAGGTTCGAGTGGATTCGAATTTCACCGGTAGGGGGGGGTGTCGGGGCATCACCGGTCAGTAAGGTTTGAGGATAGTGTACGGCTGTGTTCTGCACATCTTAGTAGGAGGCCTGCTGGCTTTTTCCAGGGCAAGAAACCAGAACGCTCAGGGCTAGATTGGCTCGATGATTAGGTCGTCGGCTGTCTTTACCTCTCGCTTTAAATTGGCGACGGCTACGGTCCTAACAGGTAGATAGGCCTTCGAGGTAAATATCGTTAGGCAGCGGCGATGGTACATCATTTGAGGGGCGTTCGGTTGATGAGACCTAATCAAAACCTGCTTGCCAAGCTGTACCATCACCCGGTTGAAGTATTTACTTCCAAACTGAGGCCTTCCCGTGAGGGCATCTGTTCCCAGATAGTCAGCATCGATTTCCTGCCAGTCTCCCCAGGTCACCTGTTTCCAGTGTTCACTTCCAGCCTGAATCTGGTTGATATCAGGAAGATTCCGGACATCGGGTAACGCCCCGTGTAAACCAATAATGCTGCCCACTGATACTGCCAGGGGAAGCCCGAGCAGGGTCCTGGCATATAGCTCACGCAGCTTTCCATCAACGGTTTCCCAGAAGTCAGCCGGGTAGAACCGGAAAACACCGTATCCCTCGTGATTTCCCTGAAGCAGGAATAGGTTGGCAGGGTAGGCCAACTTGAGACACAGCAGGTAATCGACGTTCGCCTTAGAATCTGCACCCCGATCAACATAATCTCCCAGAAAGACCAGTATCCTGTCATCTCCGAGGTATCTTTTAACCACGGCCTTCGCTGCCTCAAAATCCCCGTGAGTATCTCCGACAAAAATAACCTCTCCGCCTGGCACCAACTCCAGCAGCTTTGATTCTTGGTCAAAAGCATGTTCCGCTCGTTCCAATAGTTCCCGTGTTTCTTCTCGCGTTAATTCCCAAACCTGGTTGGGGGTTTGAGCTATTTCCCGGATTATCCTGTCAAGCATACTTGGCCTCCGCGTGACATTGTTTCCAGAATATGTCGTTAGTACCGTAAGTAAGCGACTCAGCCCTGCTAATTATGGCTATATGGTTGGTTACTGGCAAGAGTCTGTGCCCTCAACCTCACCACTCACTAGACCGTCTGCGTTCAAGAACTAAAGGCAGGGTCTTCTCACCACTGAGTTATCAATCATACAAATCCCCTCCTGGTACTCGGTTGCTAACATATTCTATCATCGGCAGGGCAATCTATCACATACCCCAAAATAGAAAAGTTTACATAAACTATCCTTAATTCTCAGCGATTTAAAATCGCGCGCGCCTCGTTGTTTAGGCCAGAGCGACTATGGTATATTTTACTTATGGTGGAGGCTAAGGTTTCTTTTATTACCTCGGGCACGGTTACCTCCCCCAAGGGGTTCTGGGCGGGGGCAACCTATGTCGGGATAAAGGAAAAGGGGGACGGAGCCTTAGACCTGGGCATTCTCTACTCTGAAGTGCCCTGCGTTGCGGCGGGGCTGTTTACGACCAACAAGATTAAGGCGGCTCCGGTGGTTCTGTCACAGCAGCGTCTGCCCTCGGCAGAGGTCAGGGCGCTGGTGGTAAATAGCGGTTGTGCCAATGCCTCAGTTGGTAAGCCGGGGCTGAAGGACGCTGTCAGGATGGCGGATTTGACCGCTCGGAAGATGAAGGCGCCACCGGAGTCAGCTCTGGTGGCTAGTACCGGGGTGATTGGAAAGCGTCTGCCCATGAAGCTAATAGAAGAAGGTATTGGCCGGGTCACTGTTTCCCGAGACGGCGGACATCAGCTGGCACGGGCGATAATGACTACGGATACCGTCCCCAAGGAAGCGGCCGTAGCTGTTAATGGTGGAGAGGATGGGTTTATTATTGGCGGAGTAGCTAAGGGGTCGGGGATGATTCATCCTAATCTGGCGACCCTGCTCTGCTTCCTCACTACTGATGCTCCGGTGGAGCTGGATTTTCTGGGGTCCTCACTGGAAAAGGCGGCGGCTGTTTCCTTCAATATGGTCTCTATAGATGGGGACACCAGCCCTAATGATATGGTGTTACTGCTGGCGAATGGACTGAAAGGTAATAAGCCCATTTGCGGGGACAGCCAACTGGCTGATGGCTTTCAGCAGGCTCTTAATCAACTCTGTATCTACCTGGCTAAAGGCATTGCTCGAGATGGCGAGGGAGCCACCAAGCTTATTGAGGTTACTGTTGGGGGGGCATTAAGTACCAAGGAAGCCAGGATGGCAGCCAGAACAATAGCCAGTTCACCTCTGGTGAAAGCGGCGGTGCATGGTAGCGACCCTAACTGGGGGCGAATTATAGCCGCACTCGGCCGAAGCGGGGTGGCGGTGGTGGAATCAAAGATTGACCTCAGTATTGGCAATATACAACTGGTAAGAGCCGGTTTGCCACTGCTCTTCAATGGGGAAGAAGTCGTAAAGATGCTGGGCCGGAGTGAAGTGCCGGTGCATCTGGAACTCAACCTGGGGACGGCCTCAGCTACCGCCTGGGGTTGTGACCTGTCTGAGGAATATGTAACCATCAACAGTGCCTATACAACCTGATGAAGCCTGTTGAGGGGAGGGGTAATTATTGAACGGGGTTAACGTCGTCAAGTTAGGCGGAGCTACTCTAGGTAACCACGACACTGTAATTGAAGACGTCGTTAAGCTTCAGCAGCAGGATAAATCACTGGTCATCGTACACGGTGGGGCTAAAGTGGTCACCGAGTGGCTGTCGCGGCAGGAAGTTCCGACTGAATTTGTTCACGGCGAGCGGGTGACCGATAAGGCGGCACTGGAGATGGTAATCGCGGTGCTTGGTGGTTTGGTCAATAAGGAGATTGTCGCTGCTATCAATAGCCGGGGAGGCCGGGCGGTGGGTATTAGCGGTATTGATGGGAACCTGCTTCAAGGGGGAATCAGGGATAAAGAGATGGGCTATGTCGCCCGTGTCGTCAGGGTAAACACGGCAGTCCTGGAGGCTCTGTTAGGGTCGGGCTGTATCCCGGTAGTGGCCCCGTTGAGTATGTATTCGGCTGATCGACCGGCTGGTAGCCCGCTAATACTCAACGTTAACGGTGATACCGCGGCGGGTGAAATCGCGGCGGCTACCGGAGCCGAAAGACTGATCTTTCTAACCGACGTGGCTGGCATCCGCGACCAGTCGGGTAAGTTGATAGTCGAGCTATCAGCCAACGAAGCCGAGGCACTCCTAACCTCGGGTACCGTTTCGGGAGGGATGATTCCCAAGATTAGAGCCTGCCTCAGGGCGCTGCCTCACGCCTCAATGGCGCGTATTATCGACGGGCGAGAGCCCCACGCCCTGCTACGGGAAATAGAAGGGACAAGCGTCGGCACGACGATAAGGGGTATCCAGTAGAAGGAAGGGGTGTTATTTCACAGGGGCGCCCAAACTCTCGGTT
>CAZHRO010000038.1:0-7587 GCA_964535045.1 uncultured Dehalococcoidales bacterium
TACGAACTGGCCCGAGCCGGGCTCCGGGTTGAACGAAAGAGCCGGCCAGCTAAGATCGAACGTCTGGAGCTTATCGACTGGAACCCCCCGTTAGTTACTATAGAGGTGGGCTGTGGGAAGGGCACCTATATCCGCAGTCTGGCTCATGATTTGGGACAGGTTCTGGGTTGTGGTGCTAACCTGAGAAAGCTGGTCCGTCTGCGCTATGGTCTGTTTGACGTCAGGGATGCCGTTTCGCTGAGTCAGCTTGAGGATGCCTGCCGCTACGGCTACTGGCACCGCTATATCTATCCTATTGATATCGTCTTTTTGGATTGGGCGGCGATAATCGTTAGCAAGGCACGGGAGCAACTTATAAGGGATGGAAACCCTGTGGTCTTAGAAGGGTCTGTTGGTGGTAGAGAAAACGAGAGTCCCCAAACACCCCGGGATTACTGCCGCGCCTACACCCTTGACGGCTTCTTCCTCGGTGTGCTACGCTTCAACCCGAAAAGCTGGCAGTGGCAACCTCGTAAGGTATTCCGATTAACAAAAGATTGAGCCGGGGAGACTTCTTGACGGCTCCCTTATAATTTATAGTGAAAACATCCTCGAGCCCGATATACCGATATATTAAGGGAGGGTAGGTAAGTTGGGGGAGAAACATGAGGCATATTGCTTTAAGTGTCGTAAAAGGGCGGCATTAAAGGAGCATGAGCATGTTACCCTGAAGAATGCCAGACCAGCCGTAAGAGGACCCTGTCCGTCGTGCGGAACCAAGGTCTTTAGAATCGGTCAAGGTTGATTAGTAGCCTGTTTTTAAGGTCTGGGAAGCATAGAGGCAGAGAGAACAGGTCTTTTACCGGGTCTCTACCAGCTAGTTACTACTGGAAAGGAGTGAAAGTTAAAAGTGGGCAATATAAATGTAGCCATTATTGGCGTGGGTAACTGCGCGTCATCTCTGGTGCAGGGAGTTCATTATTATCGGAGGGCAAAAGAGACTGAATTCGTGCCCGGACTTATGCATGTTAATCTGGGAGGATACCATATCAGCGACATCAATTTTGTGGCTGCCTTTGATATTGATAAAGAGAAGGTGGGTAAGGACCTCGCCGAAGCTATCTTTACGCTACCCAACAACACCCACAAGTTTACTGAGGTGTCACCCACCGGGGTTAAGGTGGAGCGGGGGATGACCCATGACGGTCTCGGCCGATATCTAAAGCAGAAGATACAAAAGGCATCTGGGCCCACTGCCGATATCGTCAGCATTCTCCGGGAAACCGAGGCCCACGTGGTACTCAACTATCTACCCGTCGGGAGTGAGGAAGCCACCAAGTGGTATGTGGAGCAGGTGTTGGCCGCCGGCTGTGGCTTCATCAACTGTATTCCCGTCTTTATTGCTCGCGAGAAGTACTGGCAGCGACGCTTTGAAGAAAAGGGGCTGCCGGTTATCGGCGACGACATCAAGTCTCAGGTCGGTGCTACCATCGTTCACCGTGTGCTTACCCGGCTCTTCAGGGACCGCGGCGTTAAGATGGAGCGAACCTACCAGCTAAATTTTGGCGGTAACACCGACTTCCTCAACATGCTGGAGCGGGAGCGCCTCGAGTCTAAGAAAATATCCAAAACCAACGCCGTCACCTCACAGCTAGACTACCAGCTTAACCCTGATGATATCCACGTTGGCCCCAGTGATTATGTCCCCTGGCTTCTAGACCGTAAGTTCTGCCACATCAGGATGGAGGGGCGTACCTTTGGTGACGTCCCCTTGAATTTGGAGCTGAAACTTGAAGTCTGGGACAGCCCCAACTCAGCGGGGGTGGTCATTGACGCCATAAGGTGCTGTAAGCTTGCTCTGGACTGCGGTCTCAAAGGGTCACTTACGGCGCCCTCGTCCTACTTTATGAAATCGCCACCCATCCAATATACCGATGATGAAGCCCGATGCAAAGTGGAGGAGTTTATTAAAAACTGCCAGCAAGCAAGAAGGAAAGGCGGTTCCGCCGAAGTAGCTAAGAAGTAACCCAGTTTGGTTTAAGCGGCTCTATAATGAAGATAGCGTTAGTTTCGCCTTATGACTTTGCTTACCCCGGCGGCGTTGCTAATCATATTATCTCGCTGGGCAACCATCTGGCTCAGATGGGGCATGAGGTAAAATTTATTGCCCCGGCGTCAGGCCCGATTACCACCCTCGGTGACAGGTTTATACACATCGGCAGACCGCGGCCCATACCAGTCAGTGGTTCCATTGCCCGCGTCGCCATCTCACCCAGACTGTCAACGGCCATCACTGCCATGCTCGATAAAGAGAAATTTGATATTGTCCACCTTCATGAGCCCCTGATGCCAATGCTGTGCACCACGGTGCTCCGCATGTCCCGCACTGCTAACGTGGGCACCTTTCACGCCTTTGATGGTAAGGGGTACAACATTGCCAGGCCTTTTGTTCCGTTTTTTTTCAAGCGGTGGTTCAGTAAGCTTGACGGGCGGATCGCCGTCTCCAGACCAGCCAAGGAGTTCGTAAGCAAGTTTTTCCCGGCTGACTATAATGTTATTCCTAATGGCGTTGATACCAAGCATTTTTCCCCCGATGTAGCGCCGGTTGAAGAATTCAGTGACGGAAAGCTAAATATTCTGTTTGTCGGTCGCCTTGAGAAGCGAAAGGGGGCTGACTATCTCCTTAAAGCCTACCAGCAGGTTAAACGAGATATCCCAAGCTCACGGCTTATCATAGTGGGGCCGGGCGCCGGGTTACGCCGTAAATACGAGAAGCTGGTTAAGAAAAGCGGCTTAAAGGACGTTGTTTTTATCGGCTTTGTAGGCTATGACGAACTGCCCAGATACTACAAGACAGCCGATGTCTTCTGTGCCCCGGCCACTGGTTGGGAGAGCTTTGGCATTGTTCTGCTCGAGGCGATGGCGGTCGGTAAGCCGGTGGTTGCCTCCAACATAGACGGCTACGCCAGTATCTTAACGCACGGTGCCGAGGGACTATTGGTGCCGCCCAGGGACGAAGAGAGTCTGGCTCAAGCCCTGATTTCGCTGCTAAATGATGAGACACTGAGAGAGGAAATGGGAGCCAAAGGGATACTTAAAGCCCGGGAATACGACTGGGAAAATGTTGCCCGGCGGGTACTGGACTATTACCACGAAGTGCTTAAGAAGTCCCAACACCGAGAGCCATTCTCGCTGAGGAGAATGATTATTGAAGACCTGGGTAAGCTGTTTTCTGGAAAAGTAAGAGCTAATGCCAAAACTGACCCGAGTTCGTAAGTCCGCCCACCACCTCACCGCGCCGCTACTGCCACTCCTGGTGAAAACGCACGTCACCCCAACCACTCTGACCTGGATAGGCTTTGCTATAACCCTGGGAGCGGCGGCGCTTATTGCTACCGGACACCTCTTCATTGCTGGCTTCGTGGTGCTCGCCAGTGGCTTTTTTGACATGCTGGACGGGGCTTTAGCCCGTCACACCAAGCAAGTCACCCGTTTCGGAGCCGTTCTTGATTCAACCCTCGACCGCGTGTCTGAGGCATTATTGCTGCTGGCTATTTTAATCTTCTACCTGCTCTCTGGTAGTCCATCTACCGTTGCCATACTAGTTGTCTCGCTGGCTTTAGCCGCTTCACCACTGGTTAGCTACATCAGGTCAAGAGCTGAGGCAATAGGTGTGGAGTGTAAAATAGGGCTGTTTACTCGAGCCGAGCGGGTAATTACCCTGGCAGCAGGTCTCTGGCTGAGCCATTTTAGCTATGCTTTAACCATTGCCCTGGCCGTTATAGCTATCTTCAGCTTTATTACTGCCGGGCAGAGGCTGTCCTATGTGCGCAAGCATACCAGAGAATGAGTTCGTAGAGGTCGAAATAGGTATCGTGTTGTCGCGTTTTTAATAAAAAGGACACTTGTGCTATATTTAATGGGTTTACAGGAGAAAAAATGCCAGTCGTTACAATTGTTGGAGCACAATGGGGGGATGAAGGAAAGGGCAAGGTGGTTGACCTTCTTGCCGAAAAAGCTGACCTTGTAGTACGCTTCTCCGGCGGTGATAACGCCGGACATACAATAGTTAACCACTACGGCGAGTTCGGGCTGCACCTTGTTCCGTCCGGTATCTTCTATCCCGGTGTCACCTGCATCATCGGTAACGGGGTAGCCATCAACCCGGCGGTGCTGCTTGGCGAGATAGGCCAGCTTCAGCAGAAAGGGGTCGATACCAGCGGCCTCTACATCAGTGACCGGGCTCATCTAATCATGCCCTATCACACCCTGCTTGATGGTCTGGAGGAGCAATCCCGGGGCGGCAGGGCAATCGGCACCACGCGTAAGGGTATTGGACCTTGCTTTGCCGACAAAACCGCCAGACTGGGAATCAGAGTCGGTGACCTGCTCGACAAAGAAGCCTTTCTGGAGCGCCTGCGCCCTATTCTTGAGTACAAGAATACCATCCTGACTAAAGTCTACGGAACGGCACCTCTGTCGCTGGATGAAATATACCTCCAGTACTGCCAGTATGGAGAACAGCTGGCACCTCTCATTAGGGATACAACGGCGATGTTAGCTGAGGCACTGGGTAGAAATGAGCTCGTCTTGTTGGAGGGAGCCCAGGGAACACTGCTTGACCCTGATTTTGGCACCTATCCCTACACCACTTCCTCCTCGCCACTGGCTGGGGGCGGATGTTTAGGTACCGGCCTGGGGCCAACCAGAATCGACCGCGTTCTGGGCGTTTTTAAGGCTTACTGCACTCGCGTGGGTAGCGGGCCCATGCCCACTGAGCTAAAGGACGAAACCGCTGACTTGATTCGCGAGCGAGCTCACGAGTATGGCACCACCACCGGCAGGCCGCGCCGCTGCGGCTGGTTTGACAGTGTGGCAGCCCGCTTTAGCAGCCGAGTAAATGGCCTAACCAGCGTAGCCATCACCCGACTCGATGTTCTCGATGTCCTGCCCCAAATCAAGATATGCGCTGGCTATAAGCTGGACGGTAAGGTCATCAGCCACTTCCCGGCAAGTATCACCGCCCTGGCCAGGTGCCAGCCCGTCTATGAGGAATTCCCCGGCTGGCAGTCTCCCACCAGAGACATCAGGGACTACGAACGGCTGCCGGTTCAGGCCAGACAGTATATCGCCAGAATAGAGGCGCTTACTTCCTGCCCGGCGAGTATCATCTCGGTCGGCGCCCGGCGAGAGCAGACCATCCACAAAGCGCCTGTCTTGTAGTAATTAGCGGGTAATTTCTTGAAAAGGAGATTGTCTACGAGATGAAAGGGAAAGAACCTTATGCTACTCAGGAAGAGTTTAACAAACGCGTTGTTCACTACCACGATGTTCCTCTTGTAGAGCTGGCTCCCGGTTTAAAAAGCCATATCGTGTCCGCCGAGAAGATGACGGTCAGTTTTGCTACTGCGGAACCCGGTTCAAAAGTCGGCATTCACCAGCACGAAGCGGAACAAATCCTGGTAGTTATGGACGGCACGTGCGATGCAGTAGTTGCCGGAAGATTATACCGTCTTGGGCAGGGCGACGTCGTCATTATCCCACCTAACATTGAACACGGGGTCTATGTTTCCGACACTGGCTGCCGCGTCATCGATATCTTCTCTCCATCCCGGCAGGACCTTGTGGCAAAACTCGAAGCGGTGAAGAAGGGGTTGGAGACGTAGTTTTGCCCGGGGCTAATACTTATACCGGCAGGTCAATCGTGTAGCCTTTCAGGGTCCCCTTGATGACAGCGGCGGTTCTTTCATCAGGCTCAACGAGGGGCAGGCGCGGTTTGCCCACCCGGAAACCAACCGAATTAAGGGCATACTTGAGGGGAATCGGGTTGGCAACCACAAACATGGCATTAATCAGGGGGATAAGGTGGCGGTGAATCCTGGCTGCTGCCTCAGTTTTGCCACTGAGGTGGCTCTCCATCATCTCCTTAATCTGCTTACCCACCAGGTGAGAGATCACGCTGACGACACCGTAGCCTCCTACGGCTAACAGGGGTAAAATATCGCTGTCGTTACCGCTCCAGACCAGAAAGCCGTCTCGGGCACCGCTGATAATCCGGGAAATCTGAGCCAGGTTACCACTGGCTTCCTTTATCCCGATAATATTGTTAATCTGGCTCAGTCTGATAACCGTGTCCGCCGTCATATTCACCACGGTACGCGACGGCACGTTATAGAGGATGCAGGGCAGGCTCGTGGACTCAGCAATAGCCTTGAAGTGCTGGTAGAGACCCTCCTGAGTTGGCTTATTATAGTAGGGAACGACCAGGAGACAGGCATCAACCCCGATCTGCTCTGCCTTTCTGGTCGCCTCCAGGGCCTCGGCAGTACTGTTGCTGCCGGTATAGGCAACTATGGAACCGCGGTCACCCACCGCTGACTTTACCTCGGAAAAGAGGCACACCTCCTCCTCTTTAAGCAGGGTAGGAGATTCCCCGGTGGTAGCCGCGAGCACCACTCCATCGCTACCCGAATCGAGGAGTGCGCCGGCTAATTTCTTGGCCTGCTCATAATCAACCTCGCCCCTTTCGTCAAAGGGGGTTACCATAGCCGTGAGTAATCGTCCTAATTCCTTCACTTTTTTGCCTCCCTGGGTCGCACCCAATCCCTTTTAACCATCTCCTCCGCAATCTGCACCGCATTAAGCGCCGCCCCCTTGCGCAGATTATCAGCCACGACCCACATTGCAAGACCATTAGGATGAGAGGCGTCGCGGCGAATGCGCCCGACGAATACCTCATCGGTACCAGCCGCTGGCCACGGCTGGGGATACAGGCTTATTGCCGGGTCGTCGAGTATCTTGATTCCCGGAGCTTCGGCCAGAATTCGCTCTGCCTCATCAGGGAGCATGGGGCGCGAGAACTCGATATGAATAGCCTCGCTGTGCCCGGTGAAGACGGGAACGCGCACACAGGTAGCCGAGATGGCAAGCTCATTAGCGTGCATTATCTTCTTCGTCTCCTCGACCAGCTTCCACTCTTCCCGGGTATAGCCGTTATCCCAGAAGACATCTATCTCAGGTAGTACGTTAAAAGCTATCTGATGGGGATAGACATGCGGAATAGCCTGCTGCCCGTTAAGCACCTGCTTAACCTGAGTGGTCAGTTCGTCCACGGCAGCAGCACCGGTCCCCGACACTGCCTGATAGGTATCGACGATAATGCGCTTAATTGGATTGGCCTTGTGCAGGGGATACAGCGCAACCACCATCTGAATTGTAGAGCAATTGGGGTTAGCGATAATACCCTGATGCTGCTCAATATCCTCAGGATTAACCTCAGGAACTACCAGAGGGACATTCGGCATCATTCTAAAAGCAGCGCTGTTATCGATAACCACCGCTCCCGACCTGGCCGCTATCGGTGATAGGTGACGACTGATCTCGGCACCCGCTGAAAATAGAGCAATGTCTACCCCTTTAAAAGATTCCGGGGTAGCCTCGCTGACCCCAACCTCTTCACCTTTAACCATCAGCCTTTTCCCTACGGAACGCTCCGAGGCAAGAAGCTTGATCGAGGCCATCGGAAAACTACGCTGCTCCAGGGTCTTGATGAACTCCTGTCCGACAAGCCCGGTAGCGCCGACAATAGCCACTCTATACTCTTTCACG
>CAZHRO010000039.1:0-7541 GCA_964535045.1 uncultured Dehalococcoidales bacterium
GGCAGCCGCTCTATCCAGCTGAGCTACAGGGACAAGGTACTACTACCAAAATGTAACACGGGCCCATCTAAGAAGTCAAAGCCTTGGTCGAGCGGTGGTTATATGCCCCCTCCGGCGAGAATACAGATAGCGGTTATGATAGCACCGGCAACGCACACACCAGCGAGAATTGATAAAAAGGCATGCCTGTAATGCACATTTAGAATGGCTGCCACCAGGGAACCAGTCCAAGCACCAGTTACGGGAAGAGGAACAGCAACCAGTAGCATCAGGCCAAATCGCTTATACCGCTCGATTGCCTTACCCCGCCGTTGAGCTAGCCCGTTAAGCCAATCGAGCCATCTCTTAAAGATACCTTTCTGACTCAGATGCTGGGAGATAGCATCGAAGGAAAAGAGAAGCAGGGGAACCGGGATAAGATTACCAATGACAGCCAGTAACAGGGCATACTGCCAGGAAAAGTGAAAAATGTTTATCGCCAGCGGCAACGCTCCTCGGATCTCAATTACGGGTAGAGCCGAAATGGCAATTATTATTAGCGCCCTGTCAAACCCTAGATGCGAAAGCGTGTTGAGAATACAGGAGAAGTGCACGTCTGCCACCATCTCATGTAGCTACCATGCCGACAATTTACCCTCTGCAAAGGACTAGTGGCAATAAATATATCACGAATATGCCGTAATGTCAAGAGGCCTTTAGGCACATCCGTACGGCTCTCATTTCCCTACCTTAAATTAACTCTGAATAACAGATTTTACGCTGCCTTGGTCGGCAGTTTGCCGTAAGCCTAATATTATAGTAGACTTTTCTATTAGATAGGATTGGTATAGATCTGGAGAGATCGGTGCGTAAGCTAACAGTTAAGGATATAGATGTCGGTAACAGGAAGGTCTTGGTGAGGGTTGACTTCAATGTTCCCCTTGATGAAGAAACCGGAGCTATCACCGATGATAGTCGTATTAGGGCGGCACTACCTACCATTGAGTATCTTATCGGGCGGGGAGCTAAGGTCATTCTCGGCTCTCATCTGGGTCGCCCCAGGGGAAGGGTGGTCGAGAAGCTGCGTTTAACAAGTGTAGCCCAGCGCCTATCGGAAATTCTGGGGCAGCCAGTCAAAACTACTCGAGACTGCATCGGTTCTGAAGTGGAGATGGCAGCCGCCAAACTCAGAGCCGGGGAGGTACTACTTCTGGAAAATGTCCGCTTCCATCCCGAAGAGGAGCAGAACGATGCTGATTTTGCTCAGTCCCTGGCCAAACTGGCGGAAATCTATGTTAATGATGCCTTCGGTACCGCTCACCGGGCTCACGCTTCAGTAGTTGGCATTACCAGGTATCTACCATCGGTAGCCGGGTTGCTTCTTGAAGAGGAAATAGTAAACCTGGGTAGAATCCTCGAGAACCCCTCACATCCCTTTGCCGCGCTTCTCGGCGGGGCTAAGGTAAGCGATAAGGTTAGCATGATAGAAAACATCATGAATAGAGTGGACTATATTCTCATTGGTGGTGGTATGGCGGCTACTTTTCTAAAGGCCAAATCTTATGAGATCGGACAGTCTCTCGTCGAGATTGATAGATTGCAAACAGCGGCTGAGTTAATGGTAAAGGCTTCCCGATGCGGGGTAAATTTGCTCCTGCCGGTTGACGTTATTACGACTGACATGCTCGGTCCGGAAGCCAAAGGGGAGGTTACCGCTATCGAAGGGATTCCAGGGGATAAAAGAATCGTAGATATCGGTCCCGGGACTGTTTCAAGCTTTCAAGAGGCGCTACAGAGGTGCAAAACCGTTTTCTGGAACGGGCCAATGGGCATCTATGAGCTTCCTCAGTTTGCCGAGGGGACAAAGGCTATTGCCAAGCTTTTAGCCAACCTTAACGCGACCACGGTTATCGGGGGAGGGTCCACAGCTGAGGCAGTGGCTAAGATGGGCTTAGGTAACAGGATGACCTTTGTCTCTACCGGTGGTGGTGCCTCCCTTGAGTTTTTGAGTGGCAAAACCTTACCCGGTATCGAGGCATTACCAGACAAGGAGCCTTAATTGTGGATAGTCTGGAGCTAATGAAGCAGCTTAGTCAGTCTTCATCGAGCAAGATTATGTTCTTGGTTCTCGATGGATTAGGCGGCCTGCCCCATCCTGACACGGGTAAAACAGAGTTAGAGACCGCCGCTACCCCTAACCTTGACCGACTAGCCGCTAAGGGCGTATGCGGTCTGGCTGAGATAGTGAGCCCGGGGATAACACCGGGTAGCGGCGCCGGGCACCTGGCTCTCTTTGGCTACGACCCGCTCAGATTTGCCATTGGCCGAGGGGTATTAGAAGCGGTGGGTATCGACTTTAATCTTAAGCCTGGGGACATTGCGGCGCGGGGAAACTTCGGTACCGTTGATGATGCTGGTCGGGTTACCGACCGCCGGGCAGGCCGTATCTCCAATGAGAAATGCCTTGAACTGTGCCGACTGCTTGATGGTATGGTAATAGATGAGGTTAGTATCCTGGTTCGCCCGGTGAGGGAACACCGCTTTGTTGCCGTGTTTCGAGGTGAGGGTCTGAGTCCGGATGCCACCGACTCCGACCCCCAGCAGACGGGAGTAGTCCCCAAGGTTGTTACCTCTCTAAAACCGAAGGCTGACAGACTGGCCAGGGTGGCTAATGAGTTCATAGACCGGGCGAAGAAGACCCTGGCTGAGCAGCACCCGGCCAATATGATCCTTCTCCGTGGGTTTTCACAAAGACCTGAGTTCCCGAGCTTAGAAAAGATTTACAGGCTAAAGCCAGCGGCTGTAGCGGTCTACCCGATGTACCGGGGGCTGGCTCGACTCGTCGGTATGGAAATCCTCAAGACCGGGGGCAGCATTGAAGAGGAGTTTGAGACGCTTACCCAAAACTATGCTGGCTACGATTTCTTTTTCTTACACATAAAGTGGACGGATACTGCCGGCGAGGATGGCAACTTCAGTAGAAAGGTCGCGGTCATTGAGTCCTTTGATAGAGCCTTACCCCGCGTACTGGATATTGAACCCGATGTTATCGTCGTCACCGGTGACCACTCGACGCCATCATCCCTCAAAGGACACAGCTGGCATCCCGTGCCGGTACTTCTATATTCCAGATGGTGCCGTCCGGATAAAGCCGGAGACTTCTCCGAGTCATCGTGTGTTGCCGGCGGGTTGGGGCATCTCCCAGCCACCCAGATTATGCCCCTGGCCATGGCACATGCTTTGAAGCTAAGTAAATTTGGTGCTTAGGAGGTCCAAAATGCGCGTCCCGATGATTGCCGGCAACTGGAAGATGAACACTACGATAAGCGAGGCCGTAGGGCTGGTGCGTGAGATGCATGGTGGCATTCATGCTGCCTCCCATGTCGATAGGGTAGTGTGTCCGCCCGGTCTCTGCTTTGGCGACCTTGAAGCCGGGCTTGACGCCATACCCAGCGTCGAGAAGGTGATCTGTCCTCCCTTTGTCTCCCTGAGTGCGGTGAGAGAAATAATCAAGGGGAGCTCAATAAAGCTGGGGGCACAGAACCTGTATTTTGAAGAAAAGGGGGCCTACACCGGGGAGATTTCCCCGCTGATGCTGGCGGAACTGTGTGAATTTGTTATTATTGGCCATTCGGAGCGGCGTCAGTATTTTAACGAGACCGGGGATATTGTGAATCGAAAGGTTAAGGCAGCGCTAAGGTTTAAGCTAAAACCAATCCTGTGCATCGGAGAGAGGCTGGAGGAAAAGGAGGCCGGTGGAACTAAAGAGGTCATCACCGAGCAGCTTGAGTCGTCTTTAGCAAACATAGATTCCACCAACGCTCTCACAATAGCTTACGAGCCGGTGTGGGCGATTGGCACCGGCAGGGCGGCTAGCGGTGAACAGGCAAACGAGACCATCGGCTTTATCCGACAGAGCCTCGTCCGGCTGTTCTCAGAAGAAATGGCTCAAAAGACGCGTATCCTTTACGGTGGCAGTGTTAACGCTGACAATGCGGCTGAGTTTATGAGACAACCAGAAATAGACGGCGCTCTGGTGGGTGGGGCCAGCCTGAAAGCAGACCAGTTTATGAGCATTGTTAAGCAGGCCTCGGAAATCAAGGGTTTTTCCTAGATATGGATCTTCTGGTAGCCATTGTTGGTCCGACCGCGGTGGGTAAAAGTCGTCTGGCGCTTCGTCTAGCGCAGGCTCTTGATGGGGAAATAGTGGGCGCTGACAGCCGACAGATATATCGCCTTATGGATATTGGCACCGCCAAGCCCAGCCCGGAGGATTTATACCTTATCCCCCATCACCTGATCAACATCATTAACCCCGATGAGGATTTCAGCCTGGCCCAGTACCAGAAGCTGGCTTACCTGGCGATTAGCAACATTCAAGGGCGCAACAAATTGGCGCTCCTGGTTGGTGGCAGCGGACAGTATATCTGGTCAGTGCTGGAGGGCTGGGGAATACCACCGGCACCTCCCGACCCTGAGTTCCGACGGCACCTCGAGGCGAAGGCAGCCAGAGAAGGCGGGGATGGGCTTTATCAGGAACTGGAGAGGGTTGACCCGATAGCGGCACAGCGTATCGACCGTCACAACCTGCGCCGCGTTATCCGGGCACTTGAAGTATACCGGAGTACCGGGGTTCCCTTCTCCCAGCTCAGGCAGAAGAACAGGCCACCTTTCAGGGCTTTGATAATAGGCCTGACAGTAGAGCGGGCGGAGCTATATAAAAAGATTGACTCTAGAGTTGATGCTATGGTAGAGCAAGGTTTAGTGGCTGAAGTGGAGAGGCTGGTTAGTATGGGTTACCATCTCGGTCTGCCCGCCATGTCTGGCATCGGCTACCAGCAGATTGGCAGGTTTCTTAAGGGCGAATTGAACCTGCCAACGGCAATAATACAGATAAAGTTTGCAACCCACCGCTTCGTCAGGCATCAATACACCTGGTTTCGGCTGGATGACGAAAGGATTAGGTGGTTTAATATAGGTGATGATAGCGTTGAGTCAGATATCATAGGCTCAGTAACTCAGTTCATAAGGACATCAGCAGATGAATTTTGCCAAGCTTCAGGGCGCCGGGAATGACTTTGTACTGGTGGAGACCGATGATGTAAAGCGTGATTGGTCGCGAGTGTCAAAATCTATTTGTGACCGGCGTTTTGGTGTCGGAGCTGACGGCCTGCTGCTACTGCTACCCTCGAGGGTGGCTGACTTCAGGATGCGTATCTTCAATTCCGATGGCTCCGAGGCCGAGGTATGCGGTAACGGCCTCCGATGCCTGGTAAGGTATGTTCTCAATCGAGGATTAGCAAGCGAGGAGGCCAGGGATATATCAATAGAGACCATAAGCGGGGTAAGGAGGGCTAAGGTTACCCGCACCGAAGGTGAGCTAGCCGAAATTCAGGTTAGCCTCGGCATGCCAAGGTTTGAAGCCACGGATATCCCGGTGCTAATTGAGCCGGGTAGCGCCAACGTAGTTGACATAAAGTCAATGCTGGGCTATACTATTACGGTAGATAAGCAGAGGCTGCCGTTAAACCTCGTTTCTATGGGGAATCCGCACGCTGTTTATTTTGGAGATGAGCCGGTGGCTGATTTCCCTTTAGCCAGTGTAGGGCCGAGGGTAGAGCATCATATAATATTTCCCAGGCGGGCCAACTTTGAAGCCGCCCGGGTGCTAAGCCGGGAGGAGATAGAAGCCCGGGTATGGGAAAGGGGAGTGGGGGAGACACTGGCGTGCGGCAGTGGTGCGGCTGCCGTAGCTGTTGCCGCGCAACTAAACGGCCTTGTGGATAACAGGGTAAAAATAAGACTGCCCGGGGGGATACTGAATGTGGTCTGGAATGGGGCAGGAGAGGTATTTCTTGGAGGCCCCGCCCAAATGGTATTTACCGGAACCTGGCTAGGTGAGGTGTAAGTGAGACTGGCAAAAAGGATGGCGGAGCTGCCGCCCTATCTGTTTGTAGAGATTAGTCAGAAGATTGCTGAAAAGAAGGCTAAGGGTGAGTCGGTGGTTAGCTTCGGGATTGGTGACCCGGACTTTCCAACACCACCGCATATTATTGACCGCCTGTGTCAGGCAGCGCAAGACCCGGCTAATCATCGCTACCCGGAAACAGCAGGTTTGCCCGAGCTGCGTCAGGCAATCGCGGGGTGGTATAAAAATCGTTTTGGCGTCATACTTGATGTGGATAGAGAGGTTTTACCGCTTATCGGTGCCAAGGAGGGCATTGTTCACATTGCTCTCTGCTTTATTGACCCCGGAGATATTGCCCTAATTCCTGACCCTGCTTACCCCCCGTACTCAAGGGGCGTTCTCCTGGCAGGTGGTAGACCCTATTACCTGCCTCTTACCGAGGGACGCAACTTTCTTCCTGACTTAGAGGCTATCCCCACTGACGTGCTTAAGAAGGCCAGGCTTTTGTGGTTAAACTATCCCAATAATCCCACCGGTGCGGTGGCTGACCTGAGTTTCTTCAATCGGGTAGTCAAATTAGCCCGTCAATATGAGATCGCCATATGTCACGATGCCGCCTATACTGAGATTGCTTTCGATAACTATCAACCAGCCAGTTTTATGCAGGCAGAGGGAGCCAGCCAGGTTGGGATTGAGTTTCATTCCCTATCCAAAAGCTATAATATGACAGGGTGGCGGATAGGAATGGCAGTGGGTAATGCCGAGATGATAGATGCCCTGAGCAGGGTAAAGTCAAACCTGGATTCAGGAATTCCCCAGGCTATTCAGTATGCCGCGATTGAAGCCCTAACCGGACCTCAGGACGCGGTCAAGGAGCAGAATGCTAAATACCAGAGGCGGCGTGACCTGGTTGTTGACAAGCTAAACAGCATGGGCCTCGAAGCCAGGTGCCCCAAGGGAGGGCTCTACGTCTGGGCTAAAGTCCCCAAGGGCTACACTTCGGTTGAGCTTACCAATGACTTACTGGAACAGGTTGGGGTGGTGGTGACCCCAGGAGTAGGTTATGGTAAGAACGGCGAGGGTTACATCAGGCTATCGCTGACCACCCCTGATGCGAGCCTGGTTAAAGGGCTATCACGGTTGGCCGAATGGCGTGACCGGAAAGCCACTTTAGGGAAAAGACTTACTTGACATAAAGTGCCGGGGGAGTACTATTTCTAGAAGCGCAGTTATCACACAGCCAGCCCGAGAACGGGCAGTCCTGGTAGCCGTAGCCACTAGAGGAAACGACCGTGGATGGTCGATAGAGGATTCTGTAGAGGAGCTGGCTCAACTAGCCGGGACAGCTTCTGTTGGCGTTGTGGGCAGACTAATTCAGAGGTTGCCAGTGCCTTCAAAAGCTCATTATCTCGGCAAGGGTAAGCTGGACGAACTCCTGGCACTAAAGTCTAAAGCTGGCTACAACGTGGTCGTTTTTGATGACGAACTTTCGCCCCTGCAGCAGCGGAATCTAGAGGAGATTCTCAAGGTAAAGGTGATCGACCGTTCGGCTCTTATCTTGGATATTTTTGCTAAGCGGGCTCATACTCGTGAGGGTCAGTTGCAGGTGGAGCTGGCTCAGCATCAGTATCTCTTCCCTCGCCTGGTTGGGCAG
>CAZHRO010000040.1:0-7346 GCA_964535045.1 uncultured Dehalococcoidales bacterium
GCTATCGAGGGAGAGCACTACGAGTTTACCGAGATGTATCCCGGCTTTATTGAGCAGGCTAAAGCCGAGGGCAGCAGGGAGGCCGAAGTTAGCTTTACCTGGGCAAACAGGGTCGAGAAGATACATCATGCCCTCTATGAGAAGGCACTTAAGTCTCTTGATGGGGGAGCCCCGCTAAGGGATGAGCCCTACTTTGTCTGTCAGGGCTGCGGCTATACCGTGGATGGCGAAGCCCCGGAGAAATGCCCGGTCTGTGGGGCGCCCCGCAAGATGTTCAAGCGGGTGGACTAGACGGATACCTCTCCTCCCCTCTCCCGGGCTAAATTGATTATCAGCTTGATAAACCTGACCAGGGCGCTAATCCCCAGCCCAACTGTAATCAGAATCATGATTACTACTGCCACGGTAGGGAGAACCGCCGCCGCACCAGCATGGGGCACCACGCTGAAATCAAAGGGAAAGACCCTCAGGAAGGTTAAAACGGTTATCATCCCCAGCACACTCAAGACAATCAAAATAATCTGGCGCACCAGGTACCTGTCCAGAGCAATGGCAATACTGTGGCCCACGATAGAGAGAATCAGGGTTACGTTGAGAATTGGAAGTACCAGACCAAGGTCTGGTGTCAGGATGGGATATATGTTCCATCTGGTGATGCCGTCCACGGCCTCACGTGAGTATATAGCAAAGTATTTGCTGAAAAAGTTAAAGAAGACCAGGGAAATAGCGCTCCAGACGATAGCCGCCACGGATGCCCCAATTCTGCCCTGCCTTGTGCCCTCAAAGTGAGGTCTGAATCTGCCTTTAGCTGTCGGTGCTTCCTTCGCTGGCGGGGGCGGTGGCTGTTCCGGTCCGGTTCTGACATATTCGGCTTGCTGTCTTAAGTCTTCCTCTTCAATTTTAATCCCGTCCAGCTTCGCCAGTAGTTTCTGGGCGATATCCCCGAAAAGTGACAGCTTCAGCAGCCGGCCGTGATGTGTCTGGTGCATCATGACTATCCACAATATGGTACTGATTGTCATGAAAACGCCAAAAACAACATTTGCTGCCACCCACTGTGGATGGAAGAACCAGCCCCAACCTGGCCCTGCCCACCAGGGGGTCCAGCTACGGACGGTATCGGCTACGGCTATTATGATGTGTAGAATACCAAAGGTGACCAGGGACTGCATGGCGTGGAAGCGAATTATTTTGTTCCTGCGCTCGATGATGAGAAAAATTATGCCTGTTACCCAGACGCCGAGATAGCAGAGTAGCCCGGCCACGTTTGGCTTCAGATTGGTACTTGAACCCGTCCCTTTTTCAGTCTCTACCTCCTTCTGCGCCTCAATTCGCGCTTTCTCCTCTTCATAGATTTTCCTTCTTTCCTCCGGCGGTAGTTTCATCTCAAACCACCTCCTCCGTAATTTTACCTAGAAGATTCATATGGCTATGTTTTTTTATCCCGCCAATTCATCACGAAGGCTTCCTCATCCTGTCTCGTGTTTACCTTGCCGTCCAGTCGAGCATCGTGCAGTTGCTCCAGGATTTTCCTGATATCAGGGCCAGGAGCAAACCCCATCTTTATTAAGTCGTTGCCGTTCAGGGTTGATTTGACATAACGTAGTTTATGCAAGTAGAGTTCCAGGTGCTGGCGTGCTATCGGAGAGGCGGCGGCTATTAAGCTTGCCATAATGGACTGCGAAGAAAGGCCGTGGAGGAGATGGTAGATGTAGCTCGGTTTTAGTTCGGGGTAGTCCAGCATCTTGAGGTTAGCTTTGATAGCTTGAGTTTCTCGTAGGAGATTGGCTGCTGGTTTAGGTAGTTTGAGACGTGAAGATAGCTGCTCGCTTTCTTCGCTACCCAGGCGATAGGTTAAAAGGGCCAGATAGAGAGCAAATGATGGGGGCTTTGGTGAGGCGAGCTTCCGCGCTGCCCTGAATTTATCGATGAGCCAGTTGTCGGCCTTTAGTGCCGGGTGGAGTTTCGGTAGAACGCCGAGTTCGTCGGCGCGGTGAAGAATCTTCTCAGGTGCCTCCTCTCGGAAGACGCATTCCAGCTCGTAACGGATTCGGTCGCCGCTGATGGTATCCAGCATCGGAATGTCCCGCCTGAGCAGTTCCCGAGTGGCTTCTTCCAGCTGGAAACCCAGGCGCTGTTCGTAGCGCAGACCACGCCAGATACGGGTGGCATCATCAACAAAACTATTTTCGTGCAGCACCCGGATAAGTCCATCATGGAGGTCATTCTGCCCGCGGTGTTGGTCAATTAGTTCTCCGTAGCGGTTGGTATTAAGACAGATTGCCATGGCGTTGATGGTAAAATCACGGCGCAGAAGGTCAGTCTCGATAGAGCCCGGTTTGACGGTGGGCAGGGCACCGGGCTTGGCGTAGGTTTCAGAGCGGGCGGTGGCGAAATCAACACTCCAGTTGGCCCAGGTGAGGGTAGCGGTTCTAAAGCGGGGATGGGTGATGAGCCTGGCTGACTTCACCTCGGCTAGCTCTCGGGCAAGCTCAATAGCATCACCCTCCACTACGAGGTCAAGGTCGAAGTTTGGCTTGTCCAGAAGCAGGTCGCGCACCACACCGCCGACGAGGTAGAGGCTTTGCCCTCGGTTCGCGGCCAGGTTGCCTGCAATCCGCACCAGCCTGACCAGCTCCGCCGGTAGCTTCTTTTCCAGTTGATTAGACATATTGGTTTCTGTCATTGCCCGCATTATAGCACAGGTTTTCGCGGGCTTCATTGCTATTTGGGGCTTACTTCCCTATAATTAAGCTCGTATAGTTTATGAGCAGGAAAGTGGTCGCAGTTGTCGGCATGCCCGGGTCGGGTAAGTCCGAGGTAGCTAAGCTCTTCGAGGAGAGGGGCTTTGTCCGGGTAAGGTTCGGCGATACTACTGATGAGGAGATAAAGAAGAGGGGCCTCGAGCAAACTGAGGCTGATGAGCGCTATGTGAGGGAAATATTACGCCAGCAATACGGGATGGCGGCTTATGCTGAGCTTAACCTTCCCAGGATTGATTCGGCTCTGGAGCGTTCCTGGGTCGTAATTGACGGACTGTATTCCTGGGAGGAATACGTTTTTCTGAAGGATTATTATGGAGAGGAGCTTTTTGTGGTTGCCGTTTGGTCATCACCGAAGACGAGATATGCCCGGTTGAGCCGGAGGAAAAACCGCCGCCTGACCGAAGCCGAAGCTGCCAGCCGGGATAGAGCTGAATTAGAGAATGTTAACAAGGGCGGTCCCATTGCTATGGCTGATTTCACCATCATAAATGAGGCTTCCTTAGAAAGTCTGCAGAATGAGGTTGAGAGAATAATCTCGGAGTTACCATGAAAAAGCCCTCAAGGCCGGGGATTGACGAGTATTTTTTAAAGATAGCGTCGGTAGTGGCTGAGCGCTCTACCTGCCGACGGCATCACGTCGGTGCCGTCGCCGTAAGTGATAAGCACATACTGGCTACCGGCTACAATGGCGCGCCCGCGGGGCTTAAGGACTGCCTTGAACTTGGTTGCCTTAGGGACGAACAGAATATACCGTCCGGAACCCGTCACGAGGTGTGCCGTGGTATTCATGCTGAGCAGAATGTCATCATTCAGGCTGGGCTTCATGGTGTTAGCCTTGAGGGGAGCACTATCTACTGCACCCATACGCCGTGTATCCTGTGTGCCAAGATGCTGGTAAATGCTAAGATAGTCCGGTATGTCAGCTTCGGGGAATACAGTGATAGTCGGTTTCTGGAACTTTTCCGGGAGGCGGGGATAGAGGTTGACATAAAGAAAAGACCCCCGTCGAGAATACGCTATCTAGATTAGCGCTCTTGCGGCGGTTTCTGCAGCACCTCGATGACCTTATACATATCCTCGTAGGCGCCGCCCAGGTCCGGGTTCAGCTCGGCGAATCTCTCTTTTAACCCCCTCATTTTTCGGGCAAATTGCCGTTCGTCTTTACTGGCTACCAGTTGTGCCCAGGTTTCTACCCTTTCCTGGAAGCCCCTCTCAATTTCAGCCAGCTTGGGCAGGTGCATCTGTAGGGAAGCGTAAAAATCGGGGTCTTCCGAGATGACGCTCTGGGTCAGCGTTAGTAGCAGCTTGAAGGTGACCCCGCCGATTGCTCCCACCTGCTCCAGCCGGTTAAAGCTCAGCAGGGTATCGGCGGAGGCAATAGCGATGAAATGAGATAGCCCTAAAATAACCGCCATTATTTCGTCATGTTCCTCAGGGCTCATCAGGGTGACTCTAGCTCCTTTAGTTTCGAGATAGTGTTTTACTTTTAGAGCCAGGGTTTTCTCTTTATTATCGGTCGGGGTGAGAATAAAGCTTCTGTAGGTAGCGTCTTTAGCCCCCGGTCCGAACACCGGGTGCCCCCCGAGCACTACTCCCGCTTCTATGTACTGGTGCATTTTCTGTACCGGGAATGCCTTGACAGAGGTAATGTCCATAATGACCTGTGCCGGCCGGGTGTGAGAACCAATCTGCTTCACGACCGCCTCGAAGTTTTCTATCGGCACCGAGAGCAGAATTGCGTCGGCATTCTTAATTGCCGCAACATTATCCGTGGTAATCTCAACGTCCAGTTGCTCTTTTGTTTCCTTCAGTTTTTTCTCGTTTCTGCCGGTTACTATTACCTCATGACTCTCTTCAAGCAGAAAGCGGGCAAACCAGCGTCCCATCTTGCCGGAGCCACCAATTATAGCTACTCTCACCTGATTACCTCGCCGCCAGACTATCTTGCTTTAGGGTAAGAGCCCAGGATTTTCAGGAATAGGGATTTTTGTTCTAGGTTATTGAGAACTTCCCTGGCTATCTTATCCTCCCGGTGTCCCTCAAAATCAAGGTAAAAATTGTATTCCCAGGGCTTCCGCCGTGTCGGCCGGGATTCGATCTTGGTCAGGTTAAGCCCCCTATCGGCAAATTCCTTGAGAAAATCGTATAGTGCCCTGGGTTTGTGTTTTACCGAGAAAACTACGGATGTTTTGTCGTTTCCTGACGGCGGGCAGTCTTCTTGAGCCAGAACAAAGAAGCGGGTGAAGTTGTTGGGGTTATCCTCTATTTCGCTGGCGATTATTTTCATGTCATATATCTCGGCGGCTCGGGCACTGGCAATTGCCCCGCCATCAGTTATGCCCTTCTCCTTTATCATTTTGACGCTGCCCGCAGTATCATAGGTAGGGATCAGCTCACAGTCCAGGTGCTTTAAGAAGGCCTTACACTGGCCGAGGGCTTGAGGATGAGAATAGACCCGCTTTATCAGGTCAAGTCGTGCCCCCGGGTTAGCTATCAGGCAGTGGACGACCCGGAGTTCTGTTTCGCCGCCCACCTTCAGGCTTGAATCCAACAGCAGGTCGTAGGAACGGCTGATACTTCCTTCCAGGGAATTTTCCACCGGAATAATGCCGAATTGCGCTTCGTCCCGGGCTACAATCTTGAAGACCTCCTCCAGGCTTTCGCAGGGTCTGGTGGTTACCAGGGGGCCAAAAAACTGGAAGGCGGCTTCCTCACCGTAGGCACCGGCCTCACCCTGAAAAGCAACCTCAGTCCCCTGAGTTCTGCGACAGACAGTTATTATCTGCCGGTAGATGTTCTCAATAATATCCTGGTTTATGTTTTCGCTCCGGGCAATACTCTTGATATGCTCCAGGACCCTTTGCTCCCTTAGCTGGTCATTAACCCGCCTGCCCTCTGCCCGTTTCTCCTCGCCAATCTCCTGGGCAA
Organism: uncultured Dehalococcoidales bacterium; assembly: GCA_964535045.1. Taxonomy (GTDB): domain Bacteria; phylum Chloroflexota; class Dehalococcoidia; order Dehalococcoidales; family UBA5760; genus UBA5760. Next base: position 5,694 of record CAZHRO010000040.1, read on the forward strand.
TCCTTACCCTCTCGCTGATTAGCCTGACAATCTCGGTATCAATGGAGTCTATCTTCTTCCTTAAATCCTCTAAGCTCATTTTATCACCCTGGGGATTAGTCCTGCCCTCATTGCCAGGTCGCAGATGGTTAGCGCCATCATAGACTCCACGACCACAACTGCCCGGGGCACAATGCAGGCGTCGTGGCGTCCTTTTAGTGTCAGGGTGGTCTGCTCCATATCCTTAAGATTGACCGTTGACTGACTCTTAGCAATCGAGGGTGTCGGTTTAACAGCCACTCTAACCACTACCGGCATACCGTTACTGATGCCACCGAGGATGCCTCCGGAATTATTGGTCGTCGTAATTACCCGGCTGTCTTTCGGGGTAAAGGGGTCGTTATTCTCGGAGCCCCTCTTGCCGGCGGCGGTAAATCCTGAGCCGAACTCTACCCCCTTGGCGGCGGGGATAGCCAGCAGGGCTTTCGCCAGCTCACCATCAAGGGTGCTGAAGACAGGTTCCCCCAAGCCGACCGGCACGTTGAGCGCGATACCTTCGATAATACCGCCCAGGCTGTCTCCCTCTTTCCTGGCGGTCTCAATGGCTCTTGCCATTGCTTCAGCCGCCTTAAGGTCAGCGCACCGTAGCGGATTCTTATCTCTATTTCCTCTTATCTCATCGAATCCCTTCGGTTCGGCTTTTATGCCTCCGATAGCCACGGTGTGAGCCAGGATGTTAACCCCCAGCAGGTTGAGCAGCTTCCGGGCAATGGCTCCCCCCATTACCATAGTGGCAGTAATCCTGCCGGAGAATCTGCCCCCACCCCGATAGTCATTAAAGCCGCCGTATTTCATGAAGGCGGTGTAGTCAGCCTGCCCTGGCCTGGGTAAAAACCGGTTCTTTTCATACTCACTGGAGTCCACATCTCTATTCCAGACCAGGAGACATATCGGGGCCCCGGTGGTTTTACCGTTAAGGACCCCGGAAAGAATCTCAACCCTGTCCTCTTCTTTTCTGGCCGTCGTGGCAGCGCTCCCGCCTGGTTTTCTTTTGTCGAGCTCGCTTTGGATACCGGCTTCACTAATAGCCAGACCGGCAGGGCACCCGTCAATAACTGCCCCCACACACCTCCCGTGGCTTTCCCCAAAGCTGGTTATGGTGAAGAGCTTACCCAGACTGTTACTCATTTTTCGCTACCTTGCCCCCGATACTTTCCAGAACATCCCAGAAATCAGGGAAGGTCTTGGAGACACATTCGGCATCACCGATTACGGTTTCCCCGCTCACCGTACCCAGGATTCCAAAAGCCATCGCAATCCGGTGGTCGCGCTTACTGTCGATGACAGCCCCCCTCGGTGTGCCACCCCTAATGACCAGTTTGTTTTTTTCTTCGTGAACCGTTATCCCCATCTTCCCCAGCCCTTCTCTTACCGCCGAGACCCGATTTGATTCCTTGATTCTGGCCCTCTCTATCCCGCTGAACTCGCTTGCGCCGGTGGCCGCCGCGGCTAAAACTGCCAGGGTCGGCAGGAGGTCTATGTAGTCAGTCAGGTTGGCTTTTAGGGCGTTCAGCCTTGATTTTCTCACGGTAACGGTGTCCTTGTCTATATCAATCTGAGCCCCCATGTCTTTTAGGAGATCCAGCACTATCTTGTCACCCTGGGCGCTTAGCG
>CAZHRO010000041.1:0-7294 GCA_964535045.1 uncultured Dehalococcoidales bacterium
AGAGTAAAACCGCCACGCGGCCCGCGCAGTGTTTTATGCGTGGTTGAGGTTATGACATCAGCGTAGGGGACGGGCGTTGGGTGCAGACCCACGGCTACCATCCCCGCGATGTGGGCAATGTCAGCCATGAGCCTGGCACCCACCAGGTCAGCAATATGCCGAAAACGCTCAAAATCAATAATCCTGGCATAAGCACTAGCCCCCGCCACGATTAGCCTGGGCCTGTGCTTTAAGGCAAGCCTTTCCAGCTCCTGATAATCAATCCGCTCCGTTTCCCGGTCGACTCCATAGGGGATAAAATTGTAGAACCTGCCCGAGAAATTTACCGGACTGCCGTGAGTAAGGTGACCGCCGTGAGCCAGGCTCATACCCATAACCGCATCACCACGGTTAAGCAAGACATAATAGGCAGCCATATTCGCCTGGGCACCGCTGTGCGGCTGGACGTTAGCATGCTCGGCATGAAATAGCTCCTTAGCCCGTTCAATAGCCAGGCTCTCGACCACGTCCATATTTCCACAGCCGCCATAGTAGCGTCTCCCGGGGTAACCCTCGGCATACTTATCGGTGAGAAATGAACCCTGAGCTTCAAGTACCGCCCGGCTAGCATAGTTCTCCGAAGCGATTAGATTTATGGTTTCCCTCTGACGTTTTACCTCGGCAGTGATAGCCTGCCTAATCTGCGGGTCAGTTTGCTCCAAGATGCTCATTTTCCCTCCTGTTTGAAGTCTACAACCGCACCCCGATACTGTCAACAACCCGTAACTTCCAATAATGCCAAGGTAAGGAGAACGCCCCTCCCTGAAATCAAGGCCAGCAGAATAGACCCGATAGACTATCAGAGAATCCCCGCTCGACCACTTGACAACATCCCCTGCGTCATCTATTATAACGGTTAAACGGTAAAACTTAAAATGGCGAGGAAAAAGTCCAAGTCTACCTTCATTGGTTTGAAGATAACCAGCAAGCAGGCAGAAACCCTAGCCCGTTTGCAAAAAGCGCTCAATTCCTCAACGAAAACTGATGTCCTGCTAAGAGGGCTGGAGCTGCTGGCCAGTAGCTCCCTATCAGCAACCCCTGAACCGGTCAGGCTGCCCCCAAGAGCCACCCCGGAGATTGCCACCAGCCGTGAGCTAAGCCGGCTCGAGGCTGAAGCTTTTAAGTACCTGGGCATCCTGAAGCAAACCAAGAACAAAAGCGAGGAGGTAATGAAACAGATGGTCCAAGAGCTTGCCAAAATAGACCAAACTGTGGACAGGTATCACGGTGACAAGAACTGCTTAATTCAGATACTTCTCGACATCCAGCGGGAAAATCGCTGGTTACCCAAAGACGCCCTGATGTGGGTCAGCGAGAAGCTGGATATTCCCCTGAGCCAGATATACCACATCGCTACCTTCTACAAGGCCTTCAGCCTGGTGCCTCAGGGTCGCCACTCGGTATCGGTCTGCGTGGGCACTGCCTGCCACGTACGGGGGGCTCCCCGCCTCCTGGAGAAGGTTACGGATACTCTCAAGGTACAGCCCGGGGAAACCTCCAGCGACCTGCGCTTTACCCTGAATACGGTTAACTGCCTGGGCTGCTGTGCCCTGGGCCCGGTGATAGTAGTTGATGGTGAGTATCACAGCAACCCCTCTACTGAAGCGATGGAAAAGATTTTTAACGCCTGTGAATAAGGCGGGAGAAAGGAGAAACTGTCATGCCCAGACTGAAATCAGCTGCTGACCTGGAAAAACTCAGGCAAGAGATATTAGCCCAGAGAGACCCAAACAGGCCCTGCGTCACGATATGCTCCGGTACCGGCTGCCATGCCTACGGCAGTGAGAGAGTGGCCCAGGCCTTCATGGATGAAATAAACAAAAACGGTCTTAAAGAAACGGTTGATATCAGGCGCACCGGTTGCCACGGCTATTGCGAGCGGGGTACGATTGTCGTTATTTTCCCGCAGGAGATATGCTACCTCCGGGTAAAGCCCGAGGATGTCCCGGAGATTATCTCTACCACCCTGGTCAATGGTCAGGTGGTAGAGCGCCTGCTCTATGAGGGTGATGATGCTCAGAAGATTATTCACGAGGGCGATATTCCCTTCTACAAGCATCAGAGCCGAATTGTCTTCGGCCCCAACCGGTTCATTGACCCGAAGAACATCAATGATTACATTGCCCGTGGTGGCTACTCCGCTCTGGTTAAGGCCCTCTTTAAGATGACACCGGAAGAGGTGCTGGAAGAGGTTAAAAAGGCTAATCTCCGGGGGAGGGGTGGCGGCGGCTTCCCCGCCGGGATAAAGTGGGAGACCTGCCGGAACGCCCCCGGGGAACCCAAATATGTTATCGTGAATGCCGACGAAGGTGACCCCGGAGCCTATATGGACCGAAGTTTACTCGAAGGTAACCCCCACAGCGTGCTGGAGGGGCTGACAATCGGTGCCTATGCTATCGGCTCACATCAGGGTTTCATATATGTACGCCAAGAGTATCCGCTGGCAGTAGAAAATCTTAATACCGCCTTAGAGCAGGCAGGGGAATACGGCTTACTGGGCAGTGATATCCTCGGCTCCGGCTTTGATTTTGAGGTCACGGTGCATCGTGGTGCCGGGGCATTTGTCTCCGGCGAATCGAGTGCTCTGATGACCGCCATCGAAGGAAAGGTCGGTGAACCGAGACCAAAGTATATTCGCACCGCCATAAGCGGTATTTCGGGTAAGCCCAGCAACCTCAATAACGTGGAAACCTGGGCTACCGTGCCCCTGATAATAGATAAAGGCACCGACTGGTTTACCGGTATCGGTACCAAGGGGAGCAAGGGAACCAAGATCTTCTCCCTCGTCGGCAAGGTAAATAATACCGGTCTGGTGGAAGTTCCCATGGGTATGACCCTGAGAGAGATTATCTACGATATCGGTGGTGGTATCCCCGAAGGTAAGAGGTTCAAAGCTGTTCAGACCGGTGGCCCCTCAGGTGGTGTCATCCCGGAGAGCCTGATTGACACGCCGGTTGATTTCGATGAACTCACGAAGGTCGGCTCGATGATGGGTTCCGGCGGCATGATTGTCATGGATGAGGACACCTGCATGGTTGACGTCGCCCGCTACTTCCTGAATTTTTTGTCGGAGGAATCCTGCGGGCAGTGTGTTCCGTGCCGTGAGGGAATCTACCAGATGCTCAAGATACTAAACAGGATCTGCGCTGGAGAGGGCCGGGCCGGGGACATTGAGCTACTGGAAGAGATAGGTGAGGTTGTCCGGGATGCCTCGCTCTGCGCCCTGGGGGCTACGGCACCCAACCCGGTGCTGAGTACCATCCGCTACTTTCGGGATGAATATAAAGCCCACGTTGAGGAAAAGCGCTGTCCCGCCGGCGTATGCCGGGAACTTATCTCCTTCTACATCGACCCGGAGAAGTGCCAGGCCTGTCTCCTCTGCCTCCGCAACTGCCCGGTTGAGGCTATCAGCGGGGGTAAAAACCTGGTTCACGTTATTGACCAGAGCAAATGCACCAAATGCGGGACCTGCCTCGAGGTCTGTCCCGCCCGCTTTGGCGCTGTCGTCAAGCTCTCCGGTGTCCCCGTGCCGGAACCGGTTCCCATCGGCACAGAAGTAAAACGCAAACGAGGTGGTAAAAGTGAGTGAAGTCACCCTAACCATTGATAGAAAGAAGGTCACCGTTGAGGAAGGTACCAGCATCCTGGAGGCGGCTCGGAGTGCGGGGATTGATATCCCAAGCCTCTGTTATCACGAGAAACTGGCTCCCCACGGTGCCTGCCGGCTGTGCATGGTGGAGATAACCAAGGGGCAGAGAAAGCGCCTGGTCACGTCCTGTGTCTACCTTGCCGAGGACGGGCTTAGAGTAGAGACCGAGTCTGAGCCCGTTGTCAGAATTCGTAAGATGCTCCTGGAGCTGATGCTTGCCAGTTCTCCCGGAGTCAAGGCGATACAAGACTACGCCAGAAGATACGGTATCACCAGAACGAGGTTTGACATTGAGCCCGACTTCTGTATTCTCTGCGGGCTCTGCGTTCGTTACTGTAACGAAGTTAAAGGCAAGAATGCCATCGGTTTCGTTGGCCGGGGCACCAAGCGGCAGGTGATGTTCTTCCCCGATATCGCGGCTGAGGAATGCCCCAAATGCGGGGAGTGCTTCCCGCTGTGTCCTACCGGGGTTCTGCCCTCCAATTACGCTCTAGCCAAACTCCCCCACTTTACCTATGACAATATAAGGCTGTAGAGCGGCATAATACCGTGATGAAGGGGAGACTGCTTTTCTTCCAGCAAATCTGGGTAGACTGCCTCAGGTCTGCCTGGTAACTTTCGCGCATCACCGTAACAGTAAGTTCGTCCTGCTGTTTCCTGTGCCCCCAGTGCCCAGGTCTAATTGACTTGGTATATTGCCCGTGCTATCATCGTAGTTGAACGGTAGTTAAGTCCTGATTAAGTAAAAGAAACATGTCAGCGCTAAGTGAGCTTTGCCAGGAAATTCTCACCTGCCAGAGGTGTCAAGTACTAGCCGAAAACAGAACCAGAGTAGTCCCCGGTGAAGGTGCCGAGGATGCTGATATCCTGTTCATTGGGGAAGCCCCGGGCTGGCATGAGGACCAGCAGGGTCGTCCCTTTGTCGGCCCGGCCGGCGTGTTTCTCAACGAGTTGATTAATTCCATCGGTTTAAGACGGGAGCAGGTTTATATTACTAATGTAGTTAAGTGCCGCCCGCCGCAGAATCGTGACCCTTTACCGACTGAAATCCACACCTGCCGCCAGTGGCTTGACAGCCAGATTAAGCTCATCAATCCCAGGATGATTGTCACCCTGGGACGCTATTCCATGGCGATGTTCTTCCCCGGCAAGAGCATAAGCAAAATCCACGGCACTGCCCGCAAGCAGGGCAACACCATCTACTACGCCATGTATCACCCCGCTGCTGCCCTGCACCAGCAGAGCCTGCGCGAGACAATAAAGGCTGACATGCTCAAGATTCCATCCCTGCTCACCGAGACAGGCGCCGTCAAAGAAGCGAGACCGGAACCGAAGCAGCTAAAGATGTTCGAGAGCTAGAGCTATGAGTAAGGCAAGACTGAAAATAATTCCCCTCGGCGGACTCAACGAAATCGGCAAGAATATGATGATGATGGAATTCGAGAATGATATCATCGTCATTGATGCCGGTCTTATGTTTCCCGAAGAGGAAATGCTAGGTATCGACCTCGTTATTCCCGACATAAGCTATCTTCTGGAGAAGCGAGATAAGATAAGAGGCATAGTTGTCACCCACGGTCATGACGACCACACCGGCGCTCTGCCCTACATTCTGCCTCAGCTTGATGTGCCGGTCTATTCAACAAAACTCACCCAGGGTCTTATCTCGGTTAAGCTCAAAGAAAGTAAGGCACTCTCCAGGGCCAAGCTCAAGACGATACCCCCGGGGGGGAGCTTCAATCTGGGAAAATTCAAGATTGAGTTCTTTCCGGTCTGCCATAGCATACCCGACGCCGTTGGCCTAATCATAAATACGCCGCTGGGTACCATAGTTCACAGCGGAGATTTCAAGGTTGACTATACCCCGGTCAACGGTAAACCGACCGACCTGTCTCGACTGGCCCAGCTGGGAACCCAGGGTGTCCTGCTTCTCCTCGCCGACTCCACCTATGCAGAGCTACCCGGTTATACCCCTTCGGAACGGGTGGTCGGTGAGAGCCTGGACAATGTGCTGGCTAACGCGCCGGGAAGGGTGATCATAACTACCTTCTCCTCGCTAATCTCCCGTATTCAGCAGGTCATTGATGCTGCCGCTAAGCATCAGCGCCGGGTCTTTATCGTCGGCCGCAGTATGATAAAAACAGCGCATATGGCACTCGAACTGGGCTATCTCAGCGACCCGGAAGGAGTACTGTCGCGGCTTGACCAGCTCAAGGGTATGCCGCGTAACAAAATCGTCTTTGTCACCACCGGCAGCCAGGGGGAACCGACCTCGGCGCTGGTACGCATCGCCAACCGGGACCACCGCCAGCTTCATATCCTGCGCGGCGACACCGTAGTTATCTCCGCCACCCCGGTTCCCGGCAATGAGGGGCTAATCAATAGAACGATAGATAACCTGTTCAAGCAGGGGGCGCAGGTACTATACAGTAAACTGGCTCAGGTTCACGTCCACGGACACGCCAGCCAGGAAGAACTGAAACTGCTCATAAACCTGGTCAAACCAAGGTTTTTCATGCCCATCCACGGTGAGTACCGCCACTTAAGCCTCCACGCCAAACTAGCCCAGTCAGTGGGTATCCCCGAGGAGAATATCTTCGTGCTCGAAGACGGCGACATCCTTGAGCTCAGCCCTCAAACAGGCAGGGTAGCGGGCAAAATTTCTTCCGGTAACGTGTATGTGGACGGCCTGGGTGTTGGCGATATCGGTAGTTTTGTTCTCCGCACCCGACGGATGCTCTCCCGAGACGGAATTGTCGTTGTCATCATCGCCGTTAACAAACAGACCGGCAAGCTGGTGGGTCGTCCCGACATTGTCTCCCGTGGCTTCGTTGACCCGCGCGAAGCCAAAGATATGCTGGAAGAGAGCCGCAAGCTGGTAGCCCGTACTCTAGACCATAGTGGTGCCCGCCCGGCTGAGTGGAGCCTGGTCAATACCAAGGTCAAGGACATCCTAAACAAGTTTTACTATGAGCAGACCAAGCGCCGACCAATGATACTGCCTTTCATGGTAAAAGTATAGCCTAAAATGGCAAAGCGTAAGACCAAGAGCCGAAATAGACCCCAGGGGAAAACCCCGAGACAGCGGTCAACCGGAAGCGGGCTCTTTCACCTCCCGGGCTGGCGGGTGGCGTGGAAAATCATCCTAGCCGCGGCTATTGTCGGGATACTCTACTGGCAGTGGCCCAATATGGCGTCCTGGGCGGCCGGTTTTAGAGACGAAACCATAAGACTGTTTGGATGGGGGCTACCCCTGCTTGTCATAGCTCTGATTAGCCTGGGCGTAGTACTGCGGCTACGGAAAAGCACACCGCTCGCGGTCCGCTTCCGCCAGTGGTGGGGCGGCATTGCCTTCACCTTTGCCGTCTGGGGAGTACTAGCCTATCTCGGTCGGGGGGGTAGCATTGGTCAATACCTCATCGGCTTCCCCAATTCCAGCTTTATGGGCATTCCCCGGATAACAGGACTAATCCTAGCCGGCATCGCCCTGGTAGTTCCCGGTGCTTTTGCTACTGCCGGCAGGAAGGCAGCCTCATGGCTAAATAGGCAACTCCAAAGACGTCCGGCTCCGGAACCGATTACCCAGCCAACACCGGTACCCCCACC
>CAZHRO010000042.1:0-7119 GCA_964535045.1 uncultured Dehalococcoidales bacterium
CCCCCCCCGATACCGACGGCAAGCGTCGTATTTCCCTGGCGACCATTGAAGATGCCGTCCAGCACCGGGCGATGCGCTATGATAAGGCCGGCGACCTCCACTATGACACCATATCGGCACTCCACAAATCGATGCGCGGCTCCGACCCTGATGCCTCCCTCTACTGGCTGGCACGGATGCTGGAGGCCGGTGAAGACCCGCTCTACATCGCCCGCCGCCTCGTTCGCTTTGCCTCCGAGGATGTCGGCATGGCTGACCCCATGGCACTGGTCATCGCCATGGCCGCCCAGCAGGCTGTCCACTTCATCGGTATGCCCGAGGGCAACCTGGCCTTAGCCCAAGCCGCCGTCTACCTGGCTACCGCCCCCAAGAGTAACTCCCTGTACCAGGCCTACTCCAGGGTTCAGGAAGAAATCAAGCAGAGCTCTGCTGAGTCAGTGCCCGTTCACCTGAGAAACCCGGTAACGCCACTGATGAAAGACATGGGCTATGGTCAGGGATACAAATACGCTCACGATTACCCCGGACACTTTGTTAAGCAGCAGAACCTGCCCGCCCCACTTCAAGGCAAGCGGTACTACACGCCGAGCGACCAGGGATACGAAAAAAAGATTATCGCCCGTCTTAAAGCCTGGTGGCGTGACCTTGGTAAACCGCCTGAGGTAAAAGAGACAGAAGGGGATTAAACCGGCACGACGAAGCTGTAAGAGGAATCAGGAGGGCACGCCCTCAACATAATAATAACCCTTCGCTTTAAGAGACACTTGACAAGCAGCGCTTTCCCAGGTATATTGATAGGGAAGGGTATTTTGGTAGAGCTTCGGTAATTTTCTTCAGATTGACTTTAGCGAGTTTGTCTGGCTAAGGTGTTTTGAGATTTTCCCCGTAATTTCTGATTCTCTTGGGTTTTTATAGTTTGGTTCTCCCGTATGTCAAAGTATATTTTTGTTACCGGTGGTGTTGTTAGTTCGGTCGGGAAGGGGATTACGGTCGCTTCCATCGGCACCATTCTAAAGAGCCGCCAAATTACCGTGTCGGTGCAGAAGCTAGACCCCTATCTCAATGTCGACCCGGGAACAATGTCGCCCTACCAGCATGGTGAGGTATTTGTCACTCAGGATGGGGCCGAGACCGACCTCGATTTGGGCAACTACGAGCGTTTCATTGATATTAACCTCACCGCAGAGTCCAATGTTACCTCAGGACAGATCTACCGCTCCGTCATCAGTAAAGAGAGGCAGGGTGATTTCCTGGGAGGGACTATTCAAGTAGTGCCTCACGTTACCGGTGAGATTAAGGAGAGGTTTAGGGCGCTAGCCGATAAATCACAAGCCGAGGTGGTTATCATAGAAGTCGGGGGCACCGTGGGTGATATCGAAGGACAACCGTTCCTTGAAGCCATCAGGCAGATGAGAAATGACGTCGGGCGAGGTAACGTGCTTTATATCCACGTTACCTATCTCCCCTACCTCACCTCGACCCAGGAGCTAAAGACCAAGCCCACGCAGCACAGTGTTAACGAATTAAGGCGCATTGGTATTCAACCTGATATCATCGTCTGCCGCAGCGACTACCCGATATCTGAAGGAATAAGGGATAAAATATCCCTCTTCTGTGATGTAACCCAAGAGGCAGTCATTCCCCTACCCACCGTAGACACCATCTATGAGGTGCCCCTGGTTCTCGAAGAAGAGGGGCTGGGAAGATTGGTTATCAATAAGCTCGAGCTTGAGCCTAGAGACGCCGACCTAACTCAGTGGCGGGAACTGGTAAGGCGAATTAAGGAGCCCCTCGACCCGGTTAATATCACCCTGGTAGGCAAATATGTCGAACTGCAGGATGCCTACTTCTCGGTTCGTGAGGCGCTGTGCCATGCTGCCCTCTACCACCACAGACGCCTCGACCTGCAATGGGTACACTCCGAAGACCTAAAAAGAGCTGAAAGCGACACGCTGCTTAGAACAACCCAGGGCATTATCGTTCCCGGCGGTTTCGGGGTTAGAGGTATCGAGGGCATGATAGAAGCCGCCAGTTATGCCCGAGAAAACAAAATCCCCTATCTCGGGCTGTGCCTCGGGATGCACGTCATGGTGATTGAATTTGCCCGCCACGTCTTGAACTCACCTGAGCCCAACTCCACCGAATTCCACACGTCTACCCCCTACCCGGTCATTGACCTCCTCCCCGAACAGAAGGCGATAAAAAGTAAAGGGGCCACCATGCGCCTGGGCAACTATCCCTGCCACTTAGTTCCCGGCAGCCGCAGCGCCAGTGCCTACGGGGATAGTCTGGTTTACGAACGTCATCGACACCGCTACGAGTTTAACAACCAATTTCGCAGTCTGCTCCAGGAGAAAGGGATGGTCTATAGTGGCCTGTCTCCTGACGGTAAGCTGGTGGAAATCTGTGAGCTAGCCGGGCACCCCTGGATGCTGAGCTGCCAGTTCCACCCGGAGTTTAACTCGCGGCCCAACCGTCCCCATCCCCTCTTCCGCGATTTTGTTGGTGCGGCCAAAGCAACACTGCGTGAAGGGGCTCAGCCATCGCTGCCCCTCTCCGCCTAAACACAGGATACGTAAGACATTTTCATATCGAATAAACCAGAGCTTAATCCAGACTAACCTTCCTCTTCGGAGGGGAGGTTAAATAACAACCACAGGAAGGCTACACATGGACATCACTGAACTAGAACACAAAACTAAAGAAGAACTGGTTGAGCTAGCCAAGGAAAGGGGTATTTCCAGTCCCGCTAGCCTCAAGAAGCAGGATATTATCATGCGGCTATTGCAGGCATATGCGGAACAACAAGGCAACACCTTCTGCGGTGGCATCCTAGAAATCATGAATGATGGCTATGGATTCCTGAGACAGAACGCCCTGCTTCCCAGCTCAGATGACATCTATGTCTCCCAGTCTCAAATACGACGCTTTGGTCTGCGCACCGGTGACATGGTTACCGGGCAAGTCCGACCACCGAAGAGCGGCGAGAAATATCGCAGTCTGCTCCGGGTAGAAGCCATTAACGACATAAACCCCGAGATGGCTAAGCAACGGCCCTATTTTAACTCACTTACCCCCACCTTCCCCGACAAGTTGATTAACCTAGAGACAACCCCCGGAGAACTATCTACCCGTCTCCTGAATCTCATCACCCCCATCGGACGCGGACAACGAGGCTTAATTGTCTCACCCCCCAAAGCCGGCAAAACAATGCTCTTAAAATCCATAGCCAACGCTGCCACCACCAACTATAACGACCTTCACATAATGGTCTGCCTCATCGGGGAAAGACCAGAGGAGGTTACCGACATGAAACGCTCGGTCAAGGGTGAGGTAATAGGCGCCACTTTTGACGAGCCAGTAGAGAATCAGACCCGTGTTGCCGAGCTAGCCCTAGAGCGGGCTAAACGATTGGTGGAAGGTGGTAAGGACGTGATAATCCTCCTCGACGGCATAACCCGGCTTACCCGCTCCTACAATCTGGCAATGCCGCCCAGCGGCCGCACCCTCTCTGGTGGTATTGACCCGGCAGCTCTCCATCCAGCCAAGCGCTTCTTTGGTGCCGCCCGAAACACGGCTGAAGTCGCCAGTCTCACCATCATTGCCACCTGCCTGATCGACACCGGCAGCCGTATGGACGAGCTCATTTATGAGGAGTTCAAGGGAACTGGTAACATGGAACTGCACCTCAGCCGCCGGCTGGCCGAGCGCCGAACCTTCCCGGCTATTGACATCCCGCGCAGCGGTACCCGTCGGGAAGAGCTACTTTTGGATGAAAAAGACCTGAAGCAGATCTGGCTACTGAGGCGGATGGTGTCTATGATCGCCTCAGATTCAGTCAACTTTACCGAGGCCACCGAAAGAGTTCTCGACCGCCTGCGCAGAACTAAAACCAACGCCGAATTCCTAGCTAATCTAAGCAAGGAAACCTAGGATACTACGGTAAGACCTGAGGAAGTCTTTTCCAACCGAAAAATGAGCCTGGAGAGGTAGTAATACGATTTCTCTTGCTCTGGCTCCCCTGCTTTGTTTGGGGAGGGGAGGTAGAGAAGAGAAGCCCCAGGCAACTCGCCCCGCCCATCGGCAGATGTTTTGAAGAAGAGAGTGTACCTCAGACTTACTGAGGTTAAGATCAACTTACCGGGCCCTAGCGAGGTACACAAGCCTCGCAGTTGTTGGCTCGTCGCAAACACATTATTCCATGCCGAATCTGCCATGCGATGTGAATCTCAGGTGGAAACGATAGCTCGGATTGCCGCTGAGGTGATACTTGGCCTCAGGTAACACTAAGTCGAGCCAACCCAAGGCAGCCATGTGTTCTGACCCTCGCTTCTTAGCAGGCGAAGCTTTGACTGGATACGTAAAACAGGCTAGACAATGTGGCTCATATCATGAGAGCAGCACGCCAGGCATCCTCAAAGGCGTGGTATATCTTACGTGCCTCAACGCAGTCTCCTATAGCATAGACCTTAGGTGCAAGCCCCCTAAATTTGTCCGCCAGCCTCTTCTTCGCCTCTAAGCCTGTAGCCAAGACTATGGTGTCTGCTTCCACCTCATGCTTCTGCCATCCCTTATCAGTACAGAGTATGCCCCCGTCCGTAATTTCATCCAGGTGCCAGCCGAGGTGCATTTCAACGCCTGATTGGTGCAACCTTTCCGTTAGAGCCATCTGGCACATCGCCTGCACTCCTACGAGCGCTTCATCAAGCATCTCCACAATAATTACCCTCTTTCTTAATTCCTCCGCTATGTAAAGTGCTGTTTCACAGCCAATCAAACCAGCACCGATAACGACGACCCTGTTATTGATCTCCTTGCTTCCCAACAGTACCTCGCCAGCTGTGGCCACACATGGCTTATCACAGCCGGGTACTGCAGGTACTGCGAAGTCTGAGCCAACCGCTACTATTAGTACATCAGGCCTAAGTCTTCCCAACAAGTCAGGCGTGGCTTCAGTCTGTAATTCTACTTCCACACCGCTTTTGTGCACCTGTCTGATAGCCCAGTCGAGTAGCTGTTTTGTTTCTGCCTTGAACCGAGGTACTGAAGCCTCAATTAGATGTCCACCCAACCTCTTCTCCTTTTCAATAATGGTGGCTTCATGTCCTCTTAGCGCAGCAACCCTTGCTGCTTCCATACCAGCTATACCCCCGCCGATTATCACAATCTTCTTCTTGCTAGCCGTTGGGATTATCTTAAAGTCACGTTCTCTACCGCAAGCAGGATTCACCTCACACCTCATGGTCTGACCTGTGTCGAAGCGAGAGATACAGCCCTCGTTACCCCTGATGCAGGGTCTTATGTCGTCTAGTCTGCCTGAAGCAAGCTTACTAGGCAGCTCGGGGTCAGCTATTAGGGCCCGTCCCAAGGCAACCACGTCAGCCTTTCCTGCTTGCAAAGTCTCTTCAGCAGTTCGCGCGTCATGAGCACCCGCGGTAACTACAGGTATGTTAACGATCCCCTTGATCCCTTCAGCCAAGTGAACAAGGTGCGCTTTCTCAATATACATAGGTGGGACTGTATGATGCGCCGACTCGTATAGCCCAGCAGACACGTGAACATAATCGATATTAGCCTCCTCCAACATCTTGGCAAATCTGCTGGTCTCTTCGAGAGTCAATCCCCCAGGAACATATTCGTCGGCGCTCATTCTGTAACCCACGGTGAATTCACTACCTACCCTCTGTCTAACCTTTCTGATCGTTTCCAAGGCGAATAGGGCCCTGTTTTCGAGCTTACCGCCATACTTATCTCTCCGCTTGTTGGTATAGGGTGAGAGGAAACTGCACATGAGATAACCATGAGCCCCGTGAATTTCCACCCCGTCAAAGCCGGCTTGTTTCGCCCGCCTAGCTGCTTCAGCGAAGGCATCCTGTACCTCCTCAATCTCAGCAAGCGTTATTTCTCGAGGCATTACTCTAACGGTCTTGCAAGGAATCGCAGACGGAGCAATTGGCTGCCTACCTGTCGCCTCTGGAACACATTGTCGTCCTCCATGGCCTATTTGAAGTAGGATAGCAGCTCCGTAAGCCTTGATAGCCTCAGCCAGGTCACTCAGTCCAGCTATCAAATGGTCACTATAGATTCCTAATTGACTTAGCGAAGACTTACTCATCTTGTCGTCTATATGGGTGTTTTGAATTATAATCGCCCCAACACCACCCTTTGCCCTCTCTGCATAGTAGTCAATCATTGGCTTCGCTACTGAACCATCCGGCCTGTTAAGACGAGCTTCCATCGGAGGCATCGCCATTCTATTCCTTAGCAACAGTGTGCCAACTCTAATTGGTTCCAAAAGCTTCCAGTTATCTATGGTTACCCTCCTAGGCTAATCCTGTCGCCATGACAGTGTTCGATAGGCAAATAATATATTCCTTTCCTACCGCTCGTCAAGAAAGCGGTAGCGGTCCATCGAGATGGCCAAAATATTCCATGGGTGGCGTGAATTAGGTTAGTCGTCTTTGTTAATCGTCAGCAAAAATGAGACACAATCGGGTAAATAGTTAACGGACACTTCAGGGGTTGCTCCTGCTCTCTGGAAGAAGTAGATTATGATCAGAAAGGAGCAGCCATTGACTCAAGGGATAACAAATAGATACTGGCAGTCTGAAGTCAGGACCGAATCGACTAAGCAACTGATCCGGGATATCAAAAGAATTAGCCGCCGCAAGTTTAGCGCTGAAGAGAAAATCCGCATTGTTCTCGAGGGCTTTCGCCGAGATACATTCATTAGGGATCTCTGCCGTAGGGAAGGTATCTAGCCGAGCACCTATTATGCCTGGCTTAAAGACTTCATGGAAGCCGGCAAAGAAAGGCTTACCCGGGATAATGTCCGTGATGCCACCAGGGCTGAAGTTCAGGAGCTGAAGCGTGAGAACAATAGACTGAAGCAAGTGGTGGCAGAGCTATCTCTACAGGTGCACGTCCTTAAAAAAACGGCAGCAGCCGAGCTGGAATAAAGGGAAGGTATGCTCGGATGAGTGCTGCGGATAAGAGCAAGATACTATTTCTGGTAGATGGCTCTGGACTACCAAGGCAAAGGGCCCTCAGGGAGCTGGGCTTGCCCAGGAGCACCTATTATCGTTGGCTAAAACGACAAGGCGAGGGTAGATTACAGGA